>CAXNNF010000195.1:0-3895 GCA_964203455.1 Bacteroidia bacterium | reverse complement strand
TCAACATATTCATGGGTTGCTGCTCCATTAGTTCGCGATTCATTGAACATCAATAGTTTCGCAAGTAATCCATTTGGTAATACCATTACTAATTCCAATAGCATCAATACAAGTGGCCAAGCAAACCTCACCCAGCTTTACAACAAAGTTCCTTATCTGAAGAAAGTAAATCAGAAGAAACCGAAAAACGCAAAAGATAAAAAGCCGAAGAAAAAGCCCGTAGATCCGAAAGATCCAAAGGCGAAAAAAGATTCAACCGAAAAGAAAGAAACAAAATTTGATATTGTTCTTCAAAATGCAGCGAAATTCATGATGATGCTTAAGAATGTATCTGCTACTTACACCGAAACCAATGGAACAGGATTACCAGGATTTGTAAATTCAGGCAAGTACATTGGGCGTGATTGGAAAAGTGGTACACCAACAACCGGATTTTTATTTGGAAGTCAGGAAGATATTCGAGGATTGATGGTTGAGCGCGGTGCTTTGACACGCGACACCACATTCAACAATGCGTTTACCAAGACGCTTTCTCAAAACCTCACATGGAATGCAACTGTAGAACCTTTACCTGGTTTGCGTATTACCATCAATGGAAATAGAACGTATTCCGAAAATTTCAGTACGATTTATAAATACAATGCGAATACGAACCAGTTCCAAGAAATCAGTACATTAAAAACAGGAATGTTTAGCATGTCAACCAATACTTGGGGAACTGCATTCGAGAAACTAGATAATAATTTACATAGCTCCCAAAATTTCCAACGCTTCCTCGATAACCGAAATGCAATTGCAACTCGTCTATCATCAAATGCAATTAACTCTTCAACCAATTACCCCACTGGATTTGGAAGCACGCATCAAGATGTATTGTTGTATTCTTTCATGGCGACATACATGGGCAATGATCCAACGCGGCAAGATTTAACACTCTTCCCTAAAATCCCTAAACCCAATTGGCGAATTTCATACGATGGTTTGAGTAAACTCGAATTCTTCAAAAAATACTTCAAGACTATTTCCTTGAGTCATTCGTACCGTTCTACATTCAATATTGGTTCATTTACTACGAATTTGTTAGCACTTCAAGATCCGAATGCGATTGATCAAACCGGCAATATTATTCCGCAATTAAGCATTTTGATGGCCTCCATTTCCGAACAATTTGGTCCGATGTTAAATGTGGATATGACTTGGAAAAACAGTTTAATTACCAAGTTTGAAGCGCGTAAAACCCGCGATTTATCAATTAGTCTTCAGAACTCTCAGATTACCGAAGTGAACGGAAAAGAGTTCACGATTGGTTCGGGTTATATTTTCAATAATGTAGAACTTCCATTTAAAGTGATGGGCTCGAATAAGAAAATCAAAAGCGATTTAAACTTCCGTTGTGATGTAACCATTCGAACCAATAAAACCGTCGTTCGAAAAATCCCAGTTGAGGGAGAAACCATTTTCGACCCGATTCTTTCAGCAGGACAGCAGAATATCACTATTAAAACCACCGCCGATTACGTTGTAAATCAAAAGTTTACTATCCGACTATTCTTCGACAGAACATCTAATAAACCATTTATATCCAATCAATTTCCGAATTCCAATACCAGTTTTGGTTTGAGTCTTCGGTTCACACTTAACCAATAAAACATATGGATTTGATGGGCAGTATTTCTTTGAGAATTTGCACCTTGCCCACAAAACTCGTAGGTTTGAAACAAAATTAAAAATCATGAATTTTCCAGAAAATCTTCTTTACACCAAAGATCACGAATGGGTTCGCATTGAAGGCGAAATCGCTGTAGTAGGAATCACTGAATTTGCCCAAAGTGAGTTGGGAGATATTGTATTTGTTGAAATTGACACCGTTGGCGAATCGATCGATTCTGAACAAGTTTTCGGTTCGGTTGAAGCAGTAAAAACCGTTTCAGATTTATTTATGCCAATTTCTGGTGAGATCACTGAATTTAACGGACTCCTAGAAACAGCTCCAGAAACAGTGAATAGCGATCCATACGGCGATGGCTGGATGGTAAAAGTAAAAATGACTAACGCCGACGATATTTCAAACCTTTTGTCGTCTGCCGATTACAAAGCACTTATCGGACACTAAGTTGAAAAGCAGGTATGTTTTACCCGCAATATTTTGGACATTCGTTGTTACACTTTTAACGCTTATGCCCGGAAAAGATTTGCCGGAAATAAACCTGATTAACTTTGATAAGTTTGCGCATATTGGCGTTTTTGGATTGTTAAATCTCTTGTATTTGAGGTGGCAACGATTCGGCGTTGAAAAAGGAATTGCAGCATGGAAAGTATCTCTGATGGTAATTCTTTACAGCGGTTTGATTGAATTGCTTCAAGGCATTTTTTACGTTGATCGATTTGCGGATTGGGCGGATTTTGCTGCTAATACTTTGGGATGTTTACTCGCTTGGGTTCTACTTCCTTTTTCACCCAAATTTTTACGATAAGTCTTTATTCCTAATTTTGAGTCTAAACTGAACATGGGAACTACATTGAAAAATTACAATCCTGCATTGAGTCCAACAATAGATCAAGTTGGTGTTGAAGAACGATGTGCTCGATTTCAGTCGCGAAGTATAAAAGATGCAACCAAAACTGCAGGATTAAATCTCGCCATGAGCATGATTGATTTAACTACTCTCGAAGGAAAAGACTCCGAAGGGAAAGTAAAACAGTTGTGCTATAAAGCCATGCATCCACATGATGCCTTTCCAGGAATTCCTCAGGTTGCCGCAATTTGTGTGTATCCTACTATGGTAAAAACTGCCCGGCAAGCTTTAAAAGATAGTAATATTCACGTGGCTTCGGTTGCAACAGCTTTCCCGAGTGGACTCGCACCCTTAAAGGTGAAATTGGAAGACACCCGATTTGCAGTAAATGAAGGCGCCGACGAAATTGACATGGTGATTAGCCGTGGAAAATTTTTACAAGGTGAATTCGATTTCGTTTTTGATGAGATTGCTGCTATTAAAGAAGCTTGTGGGAAAGCGCACTTGAAAGTGATTTTGGAGACAGGCGAATTAAGCACACTCGATAATGTGCGTAAGGCTTCCGATTTAGCCATTTTAGCTGGAGCTGATTTCATAAAAACCTCAACAGGAAAAATCCAACCGGCTGCAACAATGCCAGTTACACTTGTTATGTTGGAAGCCATTCGCGACTATTATTATGCAACTGGAAAAATGATCGGCATGAAACCCGCAGGAGGAATTGCCAATTCCAAATTGGCTTTGCATTATTTGGTCATGGTAAACGAAACATTGGGAGCTGCATGGCTACATCCCGATTGGTTTCGATTTGGTGCTTCCAAGTTAGCTAATGATATAGTTATGCAATTGGTGAAACAGGAAACGGGCGTTTATCAAAGCTTGAATTATTTCTCGAACGATTAATAGCATTCGTTAAATCCAAAGATTATGTCGAAAAAATCACATAAGAACTCGAAATCAGCTGAAGAACTTTCCTTGGATTTTACATCCAAATTGGCATTTGCACCAGCGCCAGAATCTTCGAGTCATGTTCGTTTGCAGAAGCAATATGAGCTGTTTATCAATGGTGCTTGGGTAAAACCCGAAAAAGGCGGCTATTTTGAAACAGTAAATCCTTCTACCGAACAAGTCATTGCCCGCATTGCGGAAGCAACTCAAGAGGATGTAGACAAAGCAGTGAATGCTGCTCGAAATGCTTACGAGAATGTTTGGGGAAAAATGCCTGCCAAAGAAAGAGCAAAATACATTTTCAGAATTGCGCGATTGATTCAAGAACGAGCAAGAGAATTTGCCGTCATTGAAACAATGGATGGAGGGAAATCGATTCGTGAAAGCCGCGATATTGATGTGCCATTGGCAGCCAATCACTTCTTCTATTA
>CAXNNF010000194.1:0-3896 GCA_964203455.1 Bacteroidia bacterium | reverse complement strand
TATAAATTTTACTAGTCAAAAAACTCTTGCATACGGTTTATTATTTATCTATTTTTGCCGCATGTTTTCAGAAGAATCATCATTTATCAATAACATTCCTGTAAAGCTCTTTTCGGGAACAGCTTCTCATTATCTTTCTGAGAAAATTGCTAAAGTTTATGGAACCGATTTAGGAAAAGTGAGTTTTACTCGCTTTAGTGACGGAGAATTCCAAACAGCATTTGAGGAGAGTATTCGAGGAAGTGATATGTTCATCATTCAAAGTACATTTCCACCAACCGAAAATCTCTTTGAATTGTTACTCATGATAGATGCTGCAAAACGTGCTTCTGCCCGTCAAATAATAGCAGTCATTCCATATATGGGTTTCGCTCGACAGGACAGAAAAGATAAACCCCGGGTTGCAATTGGAGCTAAGTTAGTTGCTAATCTTTTACAAGCAGCAGGAGCTACACGCATCATAACCATGGATTTACATGCAGATCAAATCCAAGGTTTCTTTGATGTTCCGGTTGATCATCTTTATTCTTCGTCCATTTTCATTCCGTATATTCAAAGCTTGAATTTGGATAAATTAACGATGGCTGCGCCCGATATGGGAGGAAGTAAGCGAGCTAATGCCTATGCAAAGTATTTAGATGCGAGCATGGCTATTTGCTATAAAGAACGTAAAGTAGCTAACAAAGTAGATAAAATGACCTTGATTGGTGAAGTGGAGGGAAGAGACGTGGTATTAATTGATGATATCATTGACACAGCTGGCACAATTACCATGGCAGCAGATATGATTATGGATCGCGGGGCTAAAAGTGTTCGCGCATTTTGTACTCACCCCGTTTTATCAGGTAAGGCCATAGAACGTATTGAGAATTCAAGAATTACCGAGCTTGTTGTAACCGATACCATTCCTTTGAAACAAGAATTTAGTAAAATAAAAGTTTTATCAGTAGCAGATATTTTCGCGGATGTTATTCACAAAGTGCATAATTTCGAAAGCATTAGTTCAAGTTTTATCTGCTAATTAATTTTGTAACCAATCAAATATATATACCAATGAAAGCAGTCTTTATGAGCGGTTCGTCTCGTTCGAACGTAGGGAAAAAAGATGCAAAAGCACTAAGAGTTGAAGGCCTAGTTCCTTGTGTTCTCTATGGTGGCGATTCGCAAATTCACTTTTCGGTGAATGCAACACAATTTAAACCACTTCTTTTCACACCTGATGTGCATACAGTGGAACTTGAAATTGACGGAAAATCATTCAAAGCCGTACTTCAAGATATTCAATATCACAACATGAAGGACAATGTACTTCATGCAGATTTTCTTCAATTGCATGAAAACAAGCCGGTTATTATTCAGATTCCGGTTCGTACTTCAGGTAATTCAGCAGGAGTTCGTGCAGGTGGTAAATTGGTAACCAAGCTCCGTAAATTAAAAGTAAGAGCTCTTTTGAGTGATCTTCCAGATTTTATCACTATCGATATTTCACCACTTGAAATTGGAATGGGCGTAAAAGTTCGTGAAGTTATCGCACCAGGATTAACGCTTTTAGATGCTCAAAACGTAGATGTTGTTGCTGTAACTGCAACACGTGCATCTCGTCAAGCGGCCGATGACGTTAAGAAATAAGTAGAATTTTCTTTTATTGAAAAGCTGATCCATTTGGGTCGGCTTTTTTTATGCGTTATATTGCGCCATGAAGTAATTATTACCAAGTATTAGGCAGTTTGATTCTGTTGATATTCTATCTGAAAATCAGAATTTAAACGCATATAAATACGATCATTTCTTCCCCGAACCTGACCTATAAAATTGATATATCCTTCCAATCGGCTTATAAATTTCTTTACCAATTTCCCTTCATTATCAAGCTCTTTATTAAAGTGCTTCTTTGCAGCATTCTCGACACCCGAAACTTTCATATCATAAATCATAGCACGAACTCGTTTTAAAAATGAACGATTCACATTTACTTTTTCATTCACCGTTATACCCGTAACAACCATGCGCTGACCCGAATGACGCATTCGAATTTTCTTATCATTCACCTTAAAATGATTGCGTTGAATAATTGAATAAATATCTAAAACTGTATCGTTATGAATGGGGTGGTCAGATGAGAAACTCAAATCATCTGCATATCGAGAATATACCAAGTCATTGTCATTCGCGAATTTTTCCAATTCGGCATCTAGACCTGAACAGATCAAATTTGAAATGACTGGCGATGTTGGAGAACCTGTTGGCAACTGACCTAGATATGTAGTTAGCAAAGTCAAAGCATTGCACATCGACTCATCAAAACAAAATAGGTCCGACATAAAAACCGATTTAACTCTTGCAGCCGAAATTGAGGGAAAGAATTTGAGCAAATCAATATTAAGCAAATAGTGTTTTCCAGAATGAAGACGAGCATTTTCAACAATATTGCAAGCCCCAGATAAATAATGAGGATGAATAACAAATCCAAATACATTGCTTGGTTTGATGCATAAATAATATGCCTGAAGAAAATAATTCAAGCTTTTCTGGACTTTCTTTAAATCTTCAAAAGGCGCTGAAATGTTACGCTTCCCTCCTCTTTTTTTGGGGATGATAAAATGTGTATAATCTGGATTATTGATATGATATTCGACTGACTCAAAATTCGATTTCAATAATCGACATAAATCTGCAGGGCTTTTTATCGCTAAGAAACACAATGCATTTTTTTCGTGTAATGGAAGATTACGATTAGCTGTAATATCATTGCTTTTCGCATTATTTAAGGACTTAATAAGTTGTTCCCGATAGTCGGAAGAGAATTCAAGTAGATCTATTAAGTTCATAATTGTAAAAAAGGGTCGTTGCTAATTATCTATGTTACATTCGTTATTTATGAGAAGCGGAGCGCAGCGAGCATCGCAATAAAAAACGCGAATCAGCACTCTCCACCTGAACATGGATTGCGGAACACAATCTCAAGGTTTATAAAATAACCTCATAATCTTAAGCAACGCCCTTTTTCGGTTTTAAAAATGAAAATCATCCAATTCTGATAATCGGTTTGATGAAAAAGAAAAATCATTCGGTAATGGAGCAGATTCGTGATAGTGTGAAATTGACGAATCTCTCTTCAACGGAATCATTCCCAATTTACCCGTACTATTTTTAGCAATATGCAATTCGGCTGTATTTTCTGTACTATGACCATATTCATCTTCATTGATACAGTAATATGAGGCACTATACAAAAACAACACTTTATCTGCCTCTTGCTCTATTGCACCACTTTCCCTCAAATCGGATAACATAGGCACTTTTGCCCCTCCCCTGTATTCTACACTTCTACTCAATTGACTACTTGCAAATAGACATACATCTAAATCCGTTGCAATTTTTCGAAGCTCTTGACAGATATAATTAATCTCCAGTTCGCGCGCATAGCGATTGTGAGATTTACATAGATAATGAAGATTATCTAGAATGATTAATTTCACTCCATGCTCTTGAACGGCTTCTTCACATTTTAATCGAAGTACTTCAATTGTTAATGCTTTTCCCTCATTGATAAAAAGTTGATGTTTACTAAATTCTTCTGAGCAATTCGAAAGTTTCTCTTTGTCATCATCACTAAGCTCGTGACGAGCAATCTTGATAATAGGAATCCCCGACAGCGCTGAAATAAATCGCTTACTGAGAACCTTTAATGAGACATCGCAAGAAAAAAATGCTACGGGTTGATTAAGCGAAACTTGTAGTGCGATATTGACTAGTAATTGCGTTTTCCCAACTCCAGGTCTTGCTCCAAGTACAACGAACTCTCCAGCTGCTAAACCTCCATATTTTTCATCTAAACTTGGCAATCCAGATTGAAGCTTAAATGATTTTAAACTGGGTTGAATAAAATTCGGCAT
>CAXNNF010000193.1:0-3897 GCA_964203455.1 Bacteroidia bacterium | reverse complement strand
GAATAGGTAATGAAGTCGATTTGAATTATACCAATACACATGTTTGGGATGCCATTGAAGATATTGCTTCTATGGTTCATACATTAGATCCGAACCATCCAACATCAACCGTAACTGCAGGTCTCGATAAAGCGGAAGTAGCACTTATTAAATCGAAGGCTCCAAGCATTGATATATATGGAATCAATACTTACGGAGATCTTGGAAATATCAAAAATAACATCCGCGAATTTGGATGGACTGGACCCTATATTATTTCGGAATGGGGTCCAAATGGTCATTGGGAAGTTGCAAAAACTTCGTGGAATGTTCCCATTGAACAAAGCAGTAATGAGAAAGCCGAAATGTACTTCAATCGATACAAGGATTTCATCATTGGCGATCGTGAAATGTGTATTGGATCGTATGTATTTCTTTGGGGGCAAAAACAGGAAACCACCTCAACTTGGTATGGTTTATTTTCAGAAAGTGGACTCACTTCTGAAGCGATAGATCGTTTAGAATTATTATGGACCGGTAAAGAACCTCGTAATCGTGCACCTTTATTGAAATCGGTTCAATTTAATGGAAAAACGAAATTCGATAAAATCGAAGTAACCGCTGACCAACGTTGTGAAGCTTATGCTCTTGTTAGTGATTTGGAAGGAGATAAATTGAAATTCGATTGGCTGATTATTCCCGAAAGTACCGATATCCGTTCGGGTGGGGATGCAGAATCTGCTCCACTTCCTGTCCAAGGTTTGTTTTCACAGAAGCGATCAGAATCATCTGTTTTTAGAGCCCCTCGAGATGCAGGAAGTTACCGACTTTTCGTTTTTGTAATGGATGGAAAGGGACATTATTCCTATGAGAACATTCCTTTTTATGTAAACAATTCTGGCCCAGACGCAGTTCCAAGTAGGGCTGTTTCCTTCAAAAAGTTGGAAATGACTCCATAAAATGAGTCTTATTGTAAATTGAACAAAAAGCGATATGTTTGTTCTTCTATCTTTTTGGAATTAATGGGCCAATTTACTCGAGCATTTTTTCTTCTGTTTTTTTTGATGCGCGGTTTCGGTTCATTCGCGCAAATCGATTCCTTGCGTTTGTATGAAAGACCTGCATTTGGCTTGTTTCCTAAAATTGATCCAGGAAGCGACAATTCAATTAAAGTTTCTGGGTATTACCGATTCTTCGGAACGTTCACCAACCAGCTCGATCCTTATATTTTAAACACGGCAATTAATGATACCGTCAATCGTCGTTCTTTATTCATTGGCGACGATAGTCAATTACCAAACTTAAATCTTCAAGTTACAGGAAGATCGGGCGAGCGCAGTTCATGGGGGTTTGATTTAATGATTTTCCAGTTTTTAAACGGTGCAATCGGAACTTCTTACGGCAAACAAATTCCAGATTCATTGCGTCCCAATATACAAACACCCTTAAGCAGTATTCGTTTGGGCGGTAGCTTGGGAATGTTGCTCGGAATGAATCTTCATGGAGATTTTAAAACCAAAACTGGTTCGTTGCGTGGTCATCTTGGGGGAATTCAATGGGTGACTTTGTCGGATTTAACCATGGCATCTTTTAGTGGATACAACCGTTTTACTTTATACGAACGCAATCCTTGGGATCCAACAGGAAGCGATATCGGGACACGTTACAATCAGTATTTTGAGCAAGGCTCCATTAACCAAGACAATCGTTGGGGAAACCGAGCTTTTGTTGGCGGTGTTATAGAAGGTGTTGATTTTCCGGGAAGAACATCGTTCACCGCAATGATTGGAAAAACGGAGTTGAATGGAGGATTTTCCAGCGTTCCTAATTATTCCTATGGAGGAAAATTTAAGAAGGAATGGGGAGCTAAGGATTTCATTTCAGTCAATACAATAAATTCCACATCCTATACTGATAGTCTAGCAATTCAATCCTATGGATTTAATGTTGTTACCTTAGAATGGAGTATCGAAAAAAATGGATTCCAATTTCGAGGGGAAGCCGGTGCTGGAAATTATTTCAGTCCAAATAATAATGCCGGTTGGTCGGAGCTCATGCAGGTAAAAATTAAAACACCCATGCGAAATGGTTTTCCATCGATGGAATTGCACACTTATCGAATTAGCCCGAATGTGGTAAATAATAATGCGCTTTATTGGAACACATCAACCCCCGAATACCAAGCAAATGCAATTCCCGCAGGAAGTGTTGGAAGTTCAGCGGTACTTCAGCCATTTGGAAGTGCCATGATTCGTATGGGGCAAATGACAAATAACCGACAAGGCCTAAACATCAATTTGGAAGCGGGTAAAAAGAAATTGAAATTTACAGGTGGTGTTGGATTCTCCTCCGAAATTAAAGCAGCGGCACCTGTTATAACCTTCACACATCCTGTTAATCAATTTACTCGTGCTCGATTCTGGCGTTGGGGCTTTCCTGCCAATGTTGGTCCTTACAATCGCTATTCGCATATTTTCAGAGATGTTTATGAAACAGTTAATTTATCGGACGATAGTTCGGGAACTATCGTTTTTAAAAAGCACTTTGCAACATTAGAAGGACAAGTAAAGTACCACACGAAGATTGCAGGAAGAGATATTTACATTTTCTCGCTAACCCAACTTTCATCTTCTCAAAGAGATTTTTCAGCCATTGTGATTACTTCCGAAAAAGCATACATCCGCCAATATACCTCCGAAATGGAAGCATATTACATGATTTCGCGTGGCTTATTATTGAACGGTTATTTCGGAATAGAACGAACACTAGGAAATTACTTAACCGATATTGATGAAATTACTCGTCGGCCCAGAAACCAATATGGACAAGGTTTTGGCTTAGGTTGTGACATTGATATGGGTAAAAACGCACGATTATACATTCGTCACAGATGGTATTCTTTTAAAGACACAAGTTTTGAACTTGATCAATTTAAAGGAAGAGAACTCACCGTTGAATTAAAAGCATTTTTCTAATGAAGAATTGGTTTATCACCTTAAGTATTTTGTGTGTTTGGATTTCGGTTGCTAAACTGGAAGCCCAAACCAAGCAAATTGTTTCAACCAAAAAGTTCAACATTACTGGACTTGCCCGTGGTAATTTTTATGCCGATCGATTAAATCAATCGTCCGAAATAACAGACAGTGTAACCATTCCCAAATTAAATAGTGGGCATATTTTGTCCGATTTGGCCTTCAGTATTCGTCCGAGTAAATCGATGGAAGTATTGGCAATGGCGCGTATTCGTAACGATTATGGTGGTTTTTGGGGCTCGGGAGTTACGTTCGATATTCGTCAGATGTATGTGAAAGGTGTTATTGGTGGAATTGTTCGTTATCAATTGGGTGATATTAACGACCGAATGACCAAATACACCCTTTGGAATCAGAATCAGGAGTTTCTTCAAACAACCCCAACTATTTTCAAACAACAATTTGATGTTTTGAATTACGATCACTTTTACAATTTCAATAATTCATGGAGACAACAAGGTGCAGCAACCGAATTTGCCTTGGTTTTCAAGAAGTTTATTAAGGAAATTCAGTTTCACGGAGTCGCAACGCGAGTAAAAGCTTCCGACAATGTAGCAAACAATGATCGCATCTTTTCAGGAGCAAACATTCAACTTGTTCAAAGTAAATTTTTCAGCTTCGGTTTTAACTATGCAGGATTATCGGATATAGATGGGACTTCCAAAAACAAGGAGCTTTTCAGAAACCCGGTTTTAACTGGAAATGCCAGCTTTACATGGGATAATGCTAATTGGGAGACGTTCGCTCAAACAGAATTTGGTAAATCAAAAACGTTCATTCTCAACAATGATATCGTACCATCCAAAAACGGAAAATTTTTCGAGCTTGAAGGAGCTATCAAACAAAAGAAAACAGGCATTCGCATCTCGGGAATTGTAAAACGCAT
>CAXNNF010000192.1:0-3905 GCA_964203455.1 Bacteroidia bacterium | reverse complement strand
AATTAGGGTATTATTCTTTAATTCTCCTTCAATGGCAAGATCTAAACTCGCATTTCCAGAAGCAAAATGAACGGGTTTGAGTGAAAAGAATTTATCTAAATCCAATAAATTGAATGATGCTGAAGTTTGCGCTTTTATATAAGGATTTTTGAAGTTACGTAAGTGAATTTCACCACTAGCTTTACCATCATTTAACTCAACGTAAACTTTGTTTAAATCAAGGACTGAGCTCTCTAATGAATGATTATTTCCATTGTGTATACGTCCGCTTAATTTAACATTCTTCAATTCAATATCGTGTTCAATCTGACGAATACTGGCATCTTCAATCTTAAATTCTGCATTGAAATACGGATGTTCTATTTTGCTCCAATTGCACTTTAGCGTTGCATTGCAATAAAATATTCCATCGCTTTTGTATTTGCTTATTTCCTTTGAATATTCTTTGGGTAACAGCGATAAAAAAGAACTAATATCTAAGTCGACTCCACCAAATTGAAGATCCATGGCTAAAACATCCTTGTTTTGTATTTTACCAGATACATTGAATTTCAAATCGGCTAGTTGAATACCTCCATCCATGAAGGTATAAACTTGGGTCTTTTTATTTATTTCAATACCCATTTCAATGTATGCATCACGTTCTTTGATCCAGGCAATTTTATCGGATTTCAATTGCTTGATTTCAAGGTCACTTGCCACCTTAAGTGTGAAAATATCATTCGACAAATCGCCTTTAAACTTGCCTTTTTTGATTAAATACGAAGCTGAAAAATCGGATGGAACATCTTCTATTGTCATATTCACATTCGTAACAAAGACTGCATTTAATTTAAAATCGACACGTTCATTTGTATCGCTGTTTCCCGATTTTAATAAATCGTAATTAACCACGTCTTGAGCATCTCTAAAAATATGAATTGATCCATTTTGAATGTCTATACGATTTATTGAATAATTACCACTGAATAATTCAAACACACCAAAACTGAAATCAATTTGTTCTGCCTCAATAAAATTCCCTTTTCCCTTGTATGGTTTTGAATGATGGGCTACAACCTGTTCAAGTGAAATGCTTGCTTGAGGGAAATGGCTGAGCAAACTAAAATCAATCTGCCCAATTTCCACACGGATGTTCAGTTGGGTGTTAATTTTTTGAAGAAAATACGCCTTTACATCGTCTTCAAAAATATATGCCAAAAGAGAGGCAATCATCAGTAATGCAGCAAAAGATATGCTAAGCCAGAGCAATGGTTTTCGGATATACTTCCAACTATTCCTGATACTTAATGAAATACGATTCAACATAATGCGAATTTCGGAATGTTTATTCCTCCAACGCAAACACATCACATTAATTATGAGATATGAAATGTTAGTATGTTGAATTGGAATTTAATTGATTTTCCGATTCTGCCAATATGTTGAAAAGCTGATAATATCGTTAATTTCAATAAAATCAATGCCCGATCCATATAAAATATCGAAAGCATTTGGCAACTCTGGTATATCGTACAAACGGACCAAACGACCCGCTTTATGGGCATTTTTTACATGGGTTATCAAGTTCATATATTCCATGTTCGGCATATTTTTCTCGCCTTTCCACTTATAATTGTTTTTTAGAGAGAGCCCAGCTAAATAAGTGAAGGTTTGGTCTTTCGAATAATCTAGCTTCAACGCCGATTCTTCTGCGAAAAGATAGCGTTTGTCAGAATTGAAAATTTTTGAAAAAGGAACATAGCCACCAATTATGATTCGAACAGGTTTCTTATTTCGCTTCATTCCTTCAAAAGAAGTTAAAATATCTTTATATGGCTCAATTTCCTTCACTAATGCTTCGAATGTTGAATTACTATCACTTACAATTTTTAAAAATATAATAAATTCATCGGTATGTGTTGGATGGATGTTTTTGATTCCATTTTCGGATTTCACTTTCAATGGCTCTAAATACGATTCTTTGAGCGTTTTATTTCCACAATAGAGCTCTCCGTTTTTTTTCAATTTCAGCTCAGCAGAAACTCCATTAAAACCTAAATTGATAGCATCAAACAATGGAATTTTTCGTTTGTGATCATTGGCTGAAAGTGCTTTATCTATAAATACAGACTGTCCATTAACAGAGAATTGAAGTCCTAGGAATAATAAAAAGTAAAGCAATTGAACTTTCATACGATTGAATTTATTTTAATTGTTTTCACGAGACGTAATGCGATATTCCTGAATGAGTTCATTCTTTTTATTGTTCGTATTTAACTTTATTTGAATGGTTTCATTCATCTGTATATTAGGAAGAATATAAGAAAATTGAGTGTAGCCCGAATTGAGTTTTATATTTGATTTATCGAGTTTAATTTCTTCCCCCGATTGTTTAAAGATACTTAATTGAATGTCGGTTGCTTTTTCACTTGATATCTTCATCAAAAGTTCATTCTTATACAAGCTTATTTCATCGATATGCAATTCGGTATGCATTGGAATGATAAATTCTTCTCCAACTTGAATTGTATCTTTCTTGTAATAAGTTATTTGACCTTGAATACTCTCCCCGTTATCGTTCCAGAAAATAGGGAAATCGGGAAGCCAGCAAATACGCCCAGGGTAATTGTTGGTCCAAAAACAATTGTATGTTATCGACTTGTCTTTCAATGAATCTGTTTCATTCCAATAGGCAATCATCAATGGATCGTATAGATTCACCAGAGGATAAAAGGGATGGAGGAGTTCTTGGTTTAAAGGAGGCATTATCTTCAATTGACTCTTATAGAGCGTATCTCCAATCATCATGTCAGTTCCAATGGTTATCCCATCTTCAAAAAGGGAAATTGTTTTTTCTCCTAAATTCTCGCGGGTTCCAGTTTTGATATTCCTTACCAAAGTTGAAAATGTTAGATTATCATTGCCCAAATCATTTCCTTTCTTTGCAATAGTATGTTCCATAATTTGAATGGGTTGTTTTATGAAATATTTTCCAGTCGAATCAATGATTTCAGAAGTATAAAGGATTTGAAGTTTATCTCCAATAGAAAATTGTTTGTTTAATAAATCACCCAGTGCAATTCCTGGACGAATATTTCCCATGTTTTCATAAATATGTCCTAGCATATAGCGCCTTTGAGTATTTCCCATACTCTCTAACTCAACGCAATTCAATTCAGGTTTAAATACGATGAACCAAGTTGAATCATTTTCCAAGGTGTAAATTTCTGTAGCTGGAATATTCGGATTCTTCTGCTGCATGATAACTTGATTGATTATCCCCTTTTTTCCACATAATAAACCCGATTGGTTTTTCTTTTTTCTGTTCAAATCAATCCATGCAATATCATCTTTCCATTGAACAATTTCATCTGAATCAAACTTCTGTTTTCGGGTGTATTCAAATTCAATAACTCCCTTTTCTTTAAATTGAGTAAAACGTTCAATTACAAAGGAAACGCGATTTTCAATGCGAGTTTCACTTGAAATCCGCTCCTCAAAATAGCTTGGTTTTATTTGCTCTTGAAACTTCGTTTTTTCTGAAACCAAAAAATAATTGGATTTCAATAATGAAGTAATTGGAATTTGCGCTTTTACAAAGTTGAAAGTGATTAAAGTGCAAAATAACAGGTTACATAATAATTTCATATTCCCAAAAATAGACAAACAACAAGTTTGGATCAATGTACAAACAAGAATTATATTATTCCTAAAAATTAATAAATAATGTTCAACGCAACACGAAATTAAACAACGTTCAGTTGCTCAGCATTCTGCCACGTTCGCCAGCTTTGTTCTGCTTGCATTTCCAACATCGATTGTCCATTATGAATCATGGATTTGTTGGTTTTTCCTTTTTGTAAAAATGCCGATTCTGCTGGGTTGTATATCAAATCGTACAATAAATGTTTGTCGCTTAGCAA
>CAXNNF010000191.1:0-3960 GCA_964203455.1 Bacteroidia bacterium | reverse complement strand
CATGGTGAATTCCAAGACGCTGTTCAACGGAATAGCAGGAAGATTTTCGGAGCCAATAACTCGAACGGGGCCGTCGAGGGATTCGAAGCAAGAATCTTGAATTAATCCGGCTAGACTTCGTGCAAATGAATTGTTAACGGGTTCTTCGGTCACCACTAAACATTTTTTTGTCTTGCGAACGGATTCAAAAATGGCTGCTTCATCGAGAGGATATAAGGTGCGTAAATCGATAATCTCCACCTTGTCTTTCATTTCTTTGGAAGCATTCAAAGCCCAATGAACGCCCATTCCATAGGTTATAACGCTCAGGGTTTCATGAGTTTTTTGTTCCGCAATTTCTTGAACGATGGCTGTTTTACCTAAGGGAAGAATATAATCTTCAGAAGGCTCAAACGAACGGGCTTCATCGGTTCCTTTCACTTTGGACCAATACAAGCCTTTGTGTTCGAGGATAACTACCGGATTGGGATCGTAGTAAGCTGCTTTCATCAATCCTTTTAAATCAGCACCATTGCTTGGATACACAATTTTTATCCCGCGAATATTCGTTAAAACACTTTCAACTGAGGAAGAATGATAAGGTCCGCCACTTCCATAAGCACCAATCGGAACGCGCAAAATCATGCTCACTGGCCATTTGCCGTTGGTTAAATAACACGAGCGAGCAACTTCGGTAAACAGCTGATTCAAACCTGGCCAGATATAATCGGCAAACTGAACTTCCACAATGGGTTTTAAGCCAACAGCCGACATACCCACGGTACTTCCAACAATAAATGCTTCTTGGATGGGTGTGTTGAATACACGCGTATCTCCAAACTTCTGCGCCAAGGTGGCTGCTTCGCGAAATACTCCTCCAAGTCGAGCACCTACATCTTGTCCGTATAGCAAGCATTCTGGATGTTTGCGCATGAGTTCTTCAACGGCATAAAGTGCACAATCTACCATCAATACTTTGTCGCTCCGTTGTGGATTTCGTTCGCCCGTTTCTTCTGTTATGGGAGTAGGGGCGAAGTCGTGTGTAAACAAATCCTCGGGACGCGGATCTTCTGCAAGTAATGCGCGATCGTAATCTGCTTTGACTAAATCTTTGGCCGTTTGTTCAATGGAATCTATGCTTTGTTGTGAGATGCCCGCGTCAAGTAGTTGTTGAATCAAAACGGGATACGGGTCACGTGATTTCGCTTCATCCAAATCGTCGCGGTACCATTCCATGCGCACACCCGAAGTATGGTGGTTCAACAAGGGAACTTTTGCATGCACCAAAAACGGACGTCGTTCGCTGCGAATGGTATCAATTACCTCGTGAAGTGCATTGTAACATTCGCTGAAATTGGCACCATCGATGCTGATTGCTTCAATTCCGTTAAATCCTTTTATATAATCGAATGCATTTTGCGCACGTGTTTCCTTTGCATCGGCAGAAATATCCCAGCCATTGTCTTGAATGAGATAGAGGATTGGTAATTGCTTGAGCGCTGCCATTTGAAACGCTTCCGCCACTTCTCCTTCAGTAACCGATGCATCGCCCAAAGAGCAAACAACAAAGCCATTCTGTGAGATGGAAGAGTCAATTAAGCCCGCATTTTCCTTGTACCAAAATCCCATGGCTGTTCCTGTTGCTGGAATGGCTTGCATGCCCGTAGCAGAACTTTGATGTGGAATTTTGGGTTTGTCGGCATCGCGTAAACTTGGGTGGCAATAGTAAGTTCGTCCTCCAGAAAACGGATCGTCTCGCTTAGCCATTAACTGCAACATCAGCTGATACGGCTTCATGCCAATTCCCAGAAGCATTGCATCATCGCGGTAATATGGAAATGCATAATCTTGTGGTAATAGTTGCATGGCTAAAGCAATTTGAATTGCTTCGTGTCCGCGAGATGTAGCGTGCACATACTTCGATACTACTTTAAAATTCGCTTCATACAATTCGGTCAAGGCCTTTGCTGTGGCCATGTGGCGAAATGCATTTTGTAATATTTCGTTGCTTATATGTTTCACGATTTACAACTCGTATTTACTCTGAATTTGATGTTTTCATTCGAGTAGAATGTTGCGCGAAGTTAAAAAAGATTTTGTCTGTTTGATGAGCTGATATTATTGATGAGCTGATGTGCTAATGAGCTGATTAGAACCGATAGCTATCGGGAGATGTGCTGATATTTTTGATTTGCTGATGGGCCCCGATATTTATCGGTTTAATATGGAGATAGGATTCTGAATTTGAGAAACATTCATTCTACATCTAAAAACCTGGGTATAAATCCCAAAGATTGAGGTTAATTTATCAGCATATCTCCCGATAGCTATCGGGATTCTTTGTGCTCCACGAAATACATGCTGATTTCACCCTTTCCTTTTGCAGCTATTTTTCCCCTGTAGGTGAAGCTGAATTTATCTTGGGTTAAGTTGTATGTTGATTCTGAAACGTTGACCTTATCAACCTCTCCGCTGCTTTCCATTCGGCTCGCCGTATTTACTGTGTCTCCCCAAATGTCGTAGGCGAATTTCCTAATACCAACGATACCGGCAACAACAGGACCTGAATGAACGCCAATGCGGATCTCAAAAAACAATTTGCCTGCTTTCTCGCGGACTTTTTTATACTCGGACATGTATTGCTGTATTTCGAGTGCCGCCTGAATTACATCTTCAGCATGGGTTTTATTGGATGTAGGCAAGCCCCCGGCGGCCATGTATGAATCTCCAATTGTTTTTATCTTCTCAACATTGTGTCTGATCATTATCTGATCGAACGCCGAAAAACACTCGTTGATTTCGGCAACAAGTTCTTTCGGTGAGAATTGCTCCGATAGTTGGGTAAACCCTTTGAAATCAGTAAACAAAACCGTTACCTCATCAATCAGTTTAGATTCCGCATTTCCCTTTGATTTTAATTCTTCAGCGATGGAATGTGGCAAAATATTCAGCAACAGTTCATCACTCAACTTTTTCCCTTTTTTAATTTTATTCCGCTGAACGAAAAATACCCCGGAGAAAATCAGGAGCAATGCAAAACCTCCGATGAAAACATTGCGAACTAGAATTTGGCGCTCAAGAGTCTTTTGGGCAATCTCTTCCTTGTTTTCGTTGATTTCATTGATGTTCGAAAGTTCGATGCGGTTGCTGATGATTTGTTTTTCGGTGAGTAAATCAATTTCTTCACGACTTGTTGAGTCGGTCATTTCCGCTTGTAACTTATAACCCTCGGCAGCTTCTTTGTACATGCCAGCGGCTAGAAATACCCTAGCAAAGTAGCTATGAATAAACGCCCGGTCATCTGCTTTTTTGAGTTTGTAAGGTGAATAAACGGCGAGAAAAGCCAAATCGGCAGCCTTTTTATGTTCATTTAAAGTAGAAAATACAGTTATGCGCTCCATCAATTCGTCGACATTCAGGTACATCTTTTGGTTTGAAATAAAGACATTTCGATCGCTGGCGATTTTTTGATACATAATCGGGTGATTAATGTAAAATAACGCACTATCTCTGTTTTGCAATCGGGCATAGGCAACTGCCTGATAGCAAAATAATTTTCTTCTGTAATTCAAATATCCTTCGTCTGTGTTTGAAAAAACTAAGCCGAATGTTTTCAAAGCACGCTTCGAAATTTCGATGGCCTTCTGCCAATTTTTTAGCCTAAGCAAAGCCATAATGTTAATCTTGTAATCATCGCCAATGCCTGATTGATCCGAAGGATGTTTTTCAAAATAGCTAATACGCTTTTCGCCCATTGTTTGGGCTTCTTGAATGAGGGCTGAATCTTTTTTTTCACGACCATATTTATAAAACATCCAAACGAAAGCATTACTAAATTCCATAATCTCTGCATGCGACTTGTTTTTGCATTTCAAGGCATAGTGCAATCGAGCATACTTCAGCGCATCGTCGATCATGTTCGACTGTTCATAAATGGCAACGTAAAGCTCGTATACGTTCATTAACTGCTCATCGTCGTTT
>CAXNNF010000190.1:0-3979 GCA_964203455.1 Bacteroidia bacterium | reverse complement strand
ACAGCAATTCGGGACAACTACCAATTCAACCTGCTTGTTTCCATCGACCAGTGGTGCAGCAGGTGTGCCTCCGTCAGGGATGACACATCAATGGTTTCTTCTTTACAATAATAATCAACCAACAGTGAACACCTCTCCCATTTGTAATCAGGATGGAAATGTGGTTATTTATTCGAACTATGACGGCGGAACACTAAATATCAACTGTGATCAAAACATCCCCAACCTGAAAATTGGAATTTGTACGTATGAACCAGTAATTGTAAATATCAACGGTCCGTTTGTAGGGAACATCACAGAAGTCTTATACGCAGGCTTTAATTCAAACCAAAACAATAATAATTGTGGATTGGGAAATTTTACTACCAGTATTTCCGGTGTGAATCCTGCATTGGTTCAAATACTAACTGCACCGCCATTAGAATACTCGCCCACTCATCAAAATGGTCAAGCTTTTACCAGCAGTTTAATGGTTGGCGTTAGCGGCCAATGCGATACCATTTATTATGCAGGCGGAGGAAATACTCCTGATGAAGTGGTCGCTTATTTCTTAAATGCGTTCAATGGTAATCTGCGTTTTCATCATACTCAATACAATTGTTGGCTAAATGAAATCTACGACTTATCTGATGGAGGAACCTGTTGTACCAATCCTTTTGTAACCATTCCCGATTGGCAGATTTCAATTTCAAACGATACTTCTGTCTGTTTCGGTGAAAATGTATCTCCCGCTTTACTTTCAAATACCGGCGGTATAGCTCCCTTCACTTACCAATGGTCGTTTAATGGAAATGTAATAAGTAATAATGCGCAATTTACGTTTCAACCACAAACGAGTGGAACAGCTTGCTTAATTGTTACAGATGCCAATGGTGACACGCTTTCAGAATGCCTAGATATCGTAGTAGCTCCGTCGGTTAATCCTCAAATTTCTTTCCTAGATACCGTACTTTGTTGGCCCGAATCTTTTATACTTATTAATGAAACAAATCAGAATACGTTTACCTCGCAATCTTGGTTTGTAAATAACGTTCTTTACTCAACTCAACAAACCGTCGTTTTTACGCCAATTCAGCCAGGGACTTATTCCATTGAACTTCAATTAACCAATTCACTTGGATGCGTATATAACATGCTAATTTCGAATGTATTAATTGCTATTCCAAGTCCACAAGCTGGATTTTCGACCTCTCCTACAATTGTTCAAGTGGACAATCCGCTGGTATCTTTCACCGATCAATCTTTGGGTGAGATAAGTTCGTGGAATTGGACGTTCACTGTCCCACCGTCAATAGAAACAAGTACATTACAAAACCCTGAGTTCTTATTTCCGAATACCATTGGAGGAGATTATGAGGTTCAACTGGTAGTTAGTAATGCTTACGGTTGTTCGGATACACTAACGGGGATAATTACTGTTTTTGAAAATTATACCCTTTTCATACCCAATTCATTTTCTCCGGATGGGGATGAATTAAATAAGTTATTTAACCCATATGGCTATGGTATTGAAACAAGTAATTTTCAATTAGCCATTTACAACCGTTGGGGTGAATTGATTTTTGTGTCAAACAATCCAGAAATAGGATGGGATGGTAGTTGTGTCAAAACAGGGAAAATGTCGCCAATTGGAACGTACACTTACAAACTAGATTACCAACTTAAAAATCAGGCTGAACTGAAATCAATTTCTGGTCATGTAAATCTAATTCGATGATTTACATGTCCATTATTAAAAGAAACATCCTTTATATAATACTAACTTTCACACTACACTCACCTGTTTTTTTTTGTCAATTGCAAAACAATAATTGGGTTTTCGGCTATGGAGCCCGCGTTAATTTTTCAGGTCCAATCCCAGTAGGTTCGAGCAATGCAGCTATCAACTCAAATGAATCAACGGCAAGTGTGTCGGACCCAAGCACAGGACAATTGCTTTTCTATACCGATGGTAGAAAGGTCTGGAATGCGAATAATCAGGTTATGCCGAATGGAGCCAATCTGTTGGGTGGATTTTATAACTCATGCACTCAAGGAGCGTTGATCGTACCTTTTCCTGAGGATAACCAACGCTATTATTTATTCACACTCGAAGAGCTGGAGGCACTTTCCTTGGTTCCGGTTGTTGACAATGGTTTGAGATATAGTGTCGTAGACATGACATTGAATGGAGGTCTTGGAGATGTACAAGTTGCCACAATAAATACACCACTAGCAGCTGATTTGACCGAAAAATTGATTGTTATTAGAAGTACTGAAATACAAGGTTTTTGGTTGATTGCTCATAAAAGGAATGCGAATGAATTCTTAGCTTGGAAAATTGATGCATGTGGTGTTACTGCACAACCTGTTGTAAGTGCAGTGGGTTCAAATTTTGCGAGTGCTCCCTTCGGGGCGAATGAAGCTTGGTCAGGAGCAATGGATGCGTCTCCTGATGGAAATCGGATTGGAATGCCTGTGGATTGGGGTGATCGCATAGAATTTTTCGATTTCAACAAGACAACGGGAGTTGTAAGCAATCCAATAACGGTTAATGTTACGGATGATTCAACTCCTCCATTTCTCAGAAAGTATGGCGCTTGTTTTTCTCCCGATGGTTCAAAATTTTACTACACAAATATGAATTCGGTTTATCAACTAAATTTAGGTACCTATACTTCGGCTGCCATAGCCTCTTCAATTACCTTGATCTATTCACCCCTACTTGAACCCAACAACAATTATTGTTTTCAAATCGAACAAGCCCCAAACAATAAATTGTATGTTTCCATAGGAAATACCGGAAGGTTGGATGAAATCTCAAATCCTAATTTATTGGGGCTCGGTTGTGCTTATGTAAGCAATGCTGTTAGTTTTAGTCCTGCAACATGTCAACTAGGTTTGCCAGCTCAAGTCCCACTTGGAGGTTTTGCGGCTAACTCAACTATAACATTTCTTCCTGATTCGTGTTTGCAAAGCGATATTTCATTTTCTGTTGCAACAGCATCTCCCATCAATCAAATAAATTGGAATTTTGGTGATCCAACTTCAGGAGCAAATAATATTTCTCCATCATTAAATCCAACACATCAATTTTCTGAAATAGGAATCTATCAAATTACTGCTATTGTTGAATTTGATTGCTATACAGACACTATTACGCGAATTATCACTTTGTTTAGTTGCACGGATACCATAACACCGATTATTGCATTTGAATTCCCGAATGTATTTACCCCAAATTTAGACGGAATAAATGATCTTTTTGAAATTAAAAATTTACCCGAAAATACCGAAGTAATCATTCTAAACCGTTGGGGAAATGTCGTTTTCTCATCATCAAATTACCAAAACAATTGGGACGGAAAAGATACTTCTGGAAAGGAGCTTGCTGATGGGGTTTATACCTATAAATTCACAACGGAAAAAGGTACAACTGGTCATGGATTTGTACATTTAGTGAGTTAAGTTACTCAAAAGCATTTCTTAAGAAATTCCCTTGTCCACAAGCATGGGAATAGATGCAAACACCTACAAATTGTTAGGATTAATTGAAATACTAAGTTTAGTATTTTTCATTCTTCCTCGCACAGGTATCATTGGCACGCTACTTTTGTGTGCATACATGGGGGGAGCAATTGCAACCCATTTGGAACATGGTCAATCTATTATGGCGCCATGTATTATTCAAGCATTTTTGTGGGCAGTTGCTATTTACAGATTCCCTGAATTAACAACTCGCTTAAGAAATAAATAGGGAAAGACAAGGTTTCTTACTCACCTATTTTCTAAATCGAAAGCCAGTATCTGCTATGTGGGATACTGGCTTTTTTTATGCAAAGGATTGCCTATAAAAAGGATTACATTTTCTTAATACTTCGTAATCACGGTTATTAAAATTGAATGATGAACTTTGCAAAAAAATAGCTATGGTTTCTCTTTTTATTTCCACTTGTATTTCCCTGTTTTCACTGATAAATCCACTCAGTGCAATGCCCGT
>CAXNNF010000189.1:0-3994 GCA_964203455.1 Bacteroidia bacterium | reverse complement strand
ATCGATTTCTACGTGAAGTTCAGCGAAATCCAGATAACCTCATCTTTTCCGATTTACTTATTTGGATGTTCATCCAGAAAAAAGATTTTGAATCGGCATTTATTCAAGCAAAAGCGCTCGACAAACGACTCAAAGAACGTGGCGAACGTGTGTATAATGTTGCACGAATAAGCATGAGTAATGATGCATTTGAAACGGGCAAAAAAGGATTCAATTATGTCATTGAAAAAGGACCCATTTCCGATTTGTACATCATGGCAAAAAAAGAATTGTCGGTCGATTTGTTCAACAAACTAAGCAAAGCACCATCTTATACAGAAGCGGAACTTCAAGAATTGCAAACGTTACTTGAAGGAACCTACACCGAAATTGGTCCGGGAGAACAATCGTATGCAGTGGCAATTCGATTGGCACACGTAAAGGCATTTTTCCGAAATCAGCAAGTGGAAGCCATTGCCATCTTGGAGCCATTAACAGCAGCAAATTCGGGAATTACAAATAGAAGTTTGAATGAGGTAAAACTCGAAATGGCCGATATTCAATTGTTACACGGCGATGTTTGGGAATCGACATTGACCTATTCGCAGGTGGAGAAATCGATGAAGACCGATACCCTTGGACAAGAAGCAAAATTTCGGAATGCTCGATTGGCGTATTACAAAGGAGAATTTGACTGGGCCAAAGCGCAACTCGATGTTTTGAAAGCGGCCACATCGAAATTGATTGCAAACGATGCATTGGAACTCAGTTTACTTATTGGCGACAATTTGGTTTTCGATACTACCGGCGAGGGTTTGCGCATGTTTTCGAGAGCCGATTTGTGGGTGTATCAAAACAAACTCAACGAAGCCCTTACAACCTTGGATTCATTAGAGAAAGCATTTCCATCGAGCAGTTTATCAGACGATATTTTATACCGCAAAGCCAGTATTGCCGTTCGTCAAGCCAGATATACCGAAGCCGCAGGTTTTTACAACCAGATACTAGCATCTTACAAAACCGATATTTTAGCCGATAATGCCTTATTTAAACTGGCCGATCTACAAGAAAAACACTTGGGAGATCCCGCCAAAGCCCAGGAATTATACAAGGAATTGATGACTGAATTTCCCGGATCTCTCTTCGTAGTAGAAGCGCGTAAACGATTCAGAACACTGCGTGGGGATTCGGTTCAGTAGGTGGAATCTCACCATTTCCTCCCACACATCTGACACCTTCCCAATTTACAGGCACATTGCGCACAAAGTCCATACATGCCGCTGCTAGTGCCTTTTCTGCAGTTGGAACAAACGCCTATATCATCGGTAACCGAAACGAGTCCATGTTCTGAACAGATATAACTACTTCCCCAATTCTGACTCGGACATTTTTCTTTCTTCTTACCGATTTTTTTTCCATCTATACCGAACTGCTTTTCATCTCCTGTAGGTTCGTCGTTGCGGTATTCGCGCTGCGTTTTAATCTTGCCATTTTCGTGATACGTTTTCCATATGCCATGGCGTAGTCCTTTGCTATACCCCGATTCGGAGATTAAAACACCATTATTGCCCCAATGTTTCCAAGTTCCATCGGGAACACCCGAAGCACTCATGAACATGTCGTCAATCGATTTTACATAGTAATAGGTGCTGTCGAAATGTGGGGTGAAAACAACTTCAGTCAATAAAATTCCTTTCTCGTTCCATTGCTTGAAAAGACCAACTGCTATATCGTGTTCGAACGAAAGACTATGCGAAATCTGACCATTGGGATGAAAGTAAACAGATGGACCTTCGCGTGTGATATCACCTCTTGTTTCAATATCAGAATAACGATAACTTAATTTGAAATTCATTGCGCCATTTTCGTAATAGCCCGTTGAATGCATGAGGCCAAGAATGAGTGAGTCTTCCTGAACATCAGATCGCAGATTTTTCCCTTCGGCATCATAATACCTTCGGCAATTACTCTTCATTTCACCATTGACGATGTGGGCCTCAATCTTTCCTCTTTCTATTTGAGGATATTCTCCACGTAAAAATCCATTGCCATCACTGAGTGTTTGATTCCCAACTTCATCCCAAGCATCGATAATGATAGGCCGTGAATTCCTCAAGCCCATACTTGCTTTCATCATACTCGTTTCTGGATAAAATAGCATCATCTCATCGTAATTATTTGCCCATTGACCACTGGTGAAATGCACTTTACTAATCAAGCCAGTTTCGTTGTAATGTGCCGACCAGCCCTTGGTTATTCCATGCTCAAATTCCATTTCCCATTTCGGCTTTCCGTTTTCAAACCAAGCTTTCCATGTGCCATGAGGATAGGCATTGGTGTCAATTGTACCGCTGGATTTCACTTGTCCATTTTCATAGAAAAGCGAGATTGTCCCGCAAGGAGTTCCTTTGCAATAATCACGTTCTAAGGCAACTTTTCCATTGAGGTGATAATTACGCCAGATGCCAATGGGTTTGAAATCCTTAATTTGTCCTGTTGCCCAAATCGCACTGTCGTTGAGGTGATTTCCTTGGGCGTCCATGAATTGAAATTCGGCGGAGGTTGTCCAGCCTCGATACAAGCCCGTTCTGAATTGCCGAGTACCATAAGGGAAGTTGAAACGTGTGCGACTTCCTTCTGTCCAATACGTGCCGTTAAACGCATCTTCTCTGTCGTAGAAATCGTTTTGCGGACGTACACGTAAAACTGAATCCTCACCCATTTTTAACAAACGGATTTTAGGTTGTGCTTGGCTGAGGCTACTAGTGATTAAAGCGAGTAGGAGGAGGAGTGCTTTCATTGGTTGCTAACAGTGAGTGTGTTTATCACGAAATCAATTTCCATTCATTTTTCGACATATTGATTTTGTAAAATAACAAGGGCAAATACTCCAACTTTTGTAAGATAACAAGGGCAATTATTGCTAATCCTTGTAATAGAACAAGGGCAAAATTCTAAATCCCGCTATTTCGCCCAAATCTCGTCAATGAAAATAAACGCATCGCCGCCAGCGCCTTGATGCCATTCAGGAAGTACCCCAAAATTGGTTGCTTTTACACGTATGAAGCGCATGGCTGTTGGCTGGGGTATCGTCATGGGCTCGTTTTGCTCATTCATAACAAACGCGCTTTTTTCCTCGAATTTTTGAAGTTGAACCTTGGTGTCTTTCGGGTCGATGCGATTGCTGTCGGTGACAAACGGAATGAATTGAATACCATCCAAGGAATATTCAAACCGCACTTCTGTTGGGAATAAAATCCAGCTGCGTGAATCTTGCAAAAAGGAAGCGCCAATCGTGGATATTTCAGCCGTTTTTTGAAGGTCAATCACACATTCAAAATCTTGTCCTTGGTAGCCTTGCCATCCGCCTTTGCGCCAGTTTTCATCGGCATACAATCCATCAATTATGCCTTGGTCGCCACCTGCAGAATACTGTGGATTGTAAGTGGAATTGATTTTCACAGTCCAGTTATGTGGAATCTTGTGGTAAGCCGCTGCATTTACCGGACTGCTAATTCCATCTTTCACGGCAATAGCTTTTAACTGACTGCTGTTGCGGATAAGAATTGGGCTGTTTGCCAACATCGATTTCTCGGTTGGGGCTTCTCCGCTTTGCGTATAATACACTTTCGACCCTGTAACACTCGACTCCATCTTCACCCACAAACTATCTCGAAAAACCTGCTGAGAAGTTGAAAAAACTGGGGCAGAAAGGGTTTTAACTGCCGTCCAATCGTAGCTAAAAGGTGCGCGTTGCATTGCTTGTTTCGCAGGAGCTTGTGCACTCATGGTTAAAGCAATGGATTCACCGTTGACAATACTGGTATGGTTAAACCAAAAATTCTGCTTTCCTTCAACTGCGGAGGTGAATGCATTTTTACTCGCTCCGGGAGCTTTGATGCTAAAGAGTTTGCCGTTTACAGGCGTGATTTTTATTTCATCGAAAAGTGGGGCGCCAACAACATAATTGGGATTTCCTGGGCATAGCGGATAAAAGCCCATCGCCGCAAATACA
>CAXNNF010000188.1:0-4020 GCA_964203455.1 Bacteroidia bacterium | reverse complement strand
ACACCAAGCAAGCTATATACACAACTGGAGGAAAAATCATTAGTGAAAAGAACGAGCTTGTTAGCCAGCATGGGATGTATAATTCTCGCAAACGGACATTTTATTTCAGAACAAATATAAAGCTTACGAATAAAGACTACGTAATGAATTGCGATACGTTGCAGTATGTTACTAGTTCGAAAACAGCGTTTTTCTTTGGGCCAACAACCATCACTTCCGACGAGAATTTAATTTATTGTGAAAACGGATTTTACAATACAAAAACCGACATCTCCGAATTTGGAAAAAATGCGCGCATTGACAGCAAGAAGCAACAAATTAAGGGAGATAAATTATACTACAATCGCAAAAAGAGTTTGGGGCGCGCTTGGAAAAATGTGCGTATTACAGATACTACCGAAGCCGTTGTTTTGACAGGCGATTTCGCCGATTACAACGAAAAAACGGGGCAGATTCTTATTACTGAAAAAGCAGTCATGGAAAAGGCATTTGGCAAAGACACCTTGTTTCTTCATGGTGATACTTTGCGTTCGGTGCTCGATAGCGTGACCGACAAACGCACCTTGTATGCTTACTATAAAGTGAAGTTTTTCAAGAAAGATTTTCAAGGAAAATGTGATTCATTGACCTATTCAGAAAGTGACAGTCTGATGCGACTCTTTCGAAATCCGGTGATTTGGAATGAAGAGAACCAATTAACAGCAGATACTGTTCGTATTCAATTGGCGAAAAACCAACTCGAAACATTGTATTTGAGAGCGAATGGATTTATTGGATCTCAGGAAGATTCGGTGCATTTCAATCAAATAAAAGGGAAAAATATTACCGGATATTTCAGTGAAAATGAATTGAGAAAAGTAAAAGTAGAAGGTAATGGAGAATCGGTGTATTATGCCAATGGCGACGACGACAAAGGATACATTGGAGTAAATAAAGCACTTTGCACCAATATGATGATATACATCGATAGTAATAAAGTACAAAGCATTACTTTTTTACAAGATCCAAGTGCTACACTTTTTCCAGTAAACGAACCTTTAAAAGATGATATTCAATTGCGTGGCTTTCGTTGGTTAGGCGAACATCGACCAAGCAAAAGAGATGATATCTTCTTGTGGAAAAATGAAATTGCGCCTACTAAACTAGGAAGAAGAAGACAAAAACGATAGTAGTATTCTTTCTCTTTTGATCAAAGGTTTCTTAAATAGAAAAAATTGCCATGTGGCAGATTCCGTTAAATTTGTCCATCCTAAAATTCAAATTGTATGAATAAATCATTGTTGTTTTTTGCTGCTTTTCAAGTTGCTACTTTGTCCCCTACCCTTTTGGCTCAAACAGGGAAAATTGATAAATCCGGAAAACCTGGAAAAGTTGGGATTGATGAAAATCCTGGAAATGAATTTAAAGTGGAGGCGGAGCGTTTTGCCGATGTTCAAATGCTGCGTTATCAAGTTCCTGGTTTTGAGAAACTCTCTATCCAACAAAAAGAACTGGCTTATTATCTATATGAAGCAGCTCTTTGCGGTCGCGATATGATTTGGGATCAGAAATACAAAAACAACCTCATCGTTCGACGCACAATTGAAGCCATTTGGAACAGTTATCGTGGTCCGAAAAGCACTCCAGAATATGCAAAATTTGAAGAGTATTCGAAACAAGTATGGTTCTCGAACGGCATTCACCACCATTATGCAAGCGATAAAATAATGCCTGCATTCAGCTTCGAGAATTTCTCTGTTTGGGTAAAAGGAAGTGATGTAAAACAATTGCCATTAGCTAGCGGACAAACGCCCGATCAATTGCTTGCGTTTTTAAAACCCGTTATGTTTGATCCGAACGTGGATGCAAAAACCGTGAATTTAGCTTCAGGCATCGACAATATTGTGGGCTCCGCCAATAACTTCTACGAGGGTGTTACTCAAAGTGAAGTGGAAGATTTTTACTCAATGCTCGTTTTATCAGAAGACTCTCTTAAACCTGTTGAACTGGGCTTGAATTCGAAGATGATGAAAGTGGATGATCGCATTGTGGAAATACCTTGGAAGGTTGGAGGTATGTATTCGGCATCTATTGAGAAAATTGTTTATTGGTTGGAGAAAGCGGTTAATGTTGCAGAAACACCCGAACAAAAGAAATCGCTTCAGTTATTGGTTGAATATTACAAAACCGGTGACTTGAAGAAATTTGATGAATACAATGTTGCTTGGGTGAGTGATGTAAATTCTACCATCGATGTGGTTAACGGATTTATTGAAGTGTATCAGGATGCACTTGGTAAACGCGGAAGTTTTGAGGCAGTTGTTTCAATCAAGGATTTTGAAGCAACTAAAAAGATAGAGACAATCGCAAAGAACGCGCAATGGTTCGAGGACAATGCTCCGCTTCAACCAAATCACAAAAAGAAAGAAGTGAAAGGTATTATTGGGAAATCGATTGTGGTCATTGTTGAAAGTGGCGACTCTGCTCCTTCTACACCCATTGGTATTAACCTTCCAAACAGCAATTGGATTCGTCAAGAGCATGGATCTAAATCGGTTGCTTTGGGAAATATCGTTTCTGCTTACAATATTTCATCGGCTAAAAGTCCTTCGACCGATGAATTCAGTTTAAACGAGGAAACAAAAGCACGTGCACGTCTTTACGGAAATTTAGCTTCCGAACTTCATACCGATATGCATGAGGTGATTGGGCATGCCAGTGGTCAACTAGAACCCGGAGTAGCAACTCCAGATGTGACTTTGAAGAATTACCAAAATTCATTGGAAGAAGCTCGTGCAGACTTAGTAGCGCTATATTATATCGTAGATCCTAAATTGGTTGAGATTGGTGTAATGCCAAGCACCGACTGTGGAAAAGCAGAATACGACAGCTATTTATTGAATGGCTTGATGTTACAATTGAACCGAATCGAACTTGGGAAAAGTATCGAAGAAGCACACATGCGTAATCGTCAGTTGGTTGCTAAATGGGCTTTTGAAAAAGGCAAAGCAGAAAACGTAGTTGAACTTATTAAGCGCGATGGAAAAACCTTTGTTCAAATAAACGACTATACAAAATTGCGCACATTATTTGGCGATCTACTTCGTGAGATTCAACGTATCAAGTCGCAAGGTGATTTTGTTGCTGGTCAAGCATTAATCGAAAATTATGGGGTGAAGGTAGATCCGGAAATTCACAAGGAAGTGAAAGAACGTTTCTCGAAACTCACTTCGGCTCCTTATAAAGGATTTATACAACCACGCTTAACGCCAGTCATTGAAGGCGGGAAGTTTGTTGATGTAAAAGTGGAATATCCTGCATCGTTTACTAGTCAGATGTTGGAATATGGCAAACGATATTCATTTTTACCGAACAAGAATTGAGTGAATAACTCACAAAAAAACCGACTGATTTGAGAATCAGTCGGTTTTTTTGTGTCCTATTTTGAATAGAAAGTTTCAACTCAATGAAATGAAACGCTCTATATTTTTAACGCAAAACCTTGTCTGCCGTTTGATACATTCCTGAACTCAACCGAACAATGTACATTCCAGCGGCTAAATTATCTAAACTAATTTCCTCCGTTCCTAAATAAGCATCCGTTATGGTTTGTTTACGAACCAATTGTCCTCCCGATGTTAGAATTTCTACGTTCAAATCGCCTCGGTTAATTAAGGCATAATTGATTTGCACATTTCCATTTTGCAACATATTGATCGAGGAATTCAATGGAGCATTTACAGCCAATACCTGACCAGGCGTTACCGCAATGGTTTGCATAGTATCGCATGCATAGCAAATGTTATTACCTGATAAACGTACGTTGTAAAAACCCGTTTGATCGTATGTGTGCATTGGACTTGCATCTTCTGAGGTTTCCCCATCTCCAAACGACCAAGTATACTGATCGGAGTTCGTGCTTTCATTGTCGAATTGCACCGTCATTCCTTGAGAATCGAAAGCGAAACGTGCTGCAGGAAGAGGTGTGTTTCCTAAGAAACTTCCCCCTTTAATAAATACTCCTGAATCGAAAGCTCCATC
>CAXNNF010000187.1:0-4032 GCA_964203455.1 Bacteroidia bacterium | reverse complement strand
TAATCGACGCCATTAAATTGCAACATATTGGCTACTTCAAAACTCCCACTTCCGTATGAAAATGCTTTTACCATAGCCATGGTCTTTACACCCGATTTGAGTTTGGAACGATAGAAATTGAGGTTATGAACCATTGCCGAGAGTTGAATTTCAAGCACGGTTTCATGTGTCTTTTTTTGCAGAGCAGAAGCTATTCGCTCAAAGCCAAAAATTCGGGCCCCTTTCAATAATATACATTCATTTTTAAATGCAAGAGATGGCAAGTGTTGAATGAGTGATTCTGTGGAAGGAAAAAATTGTTTGTCGACTTCAAAAAAATGGGCCGCATGAAGAAGTTGTTCCCCAACACCAATAAATCGCGTTACTCCTTTTCGTTTTATTAAATCGGCAACCTCCTTGTAAAGAACTTGGTTTGGCTTTCCTGACTCAAGAATATCAGATAAAATAAGTGTCCTATTCGTATGTTGTTGAATTTGCTGCATCGCATCGAGGGCAATTTTAAGCGATTCAATATCTGCACTCCAAGCATCATTTATAATGGTACATCCATTAATCCCATTACGGAATTCAAGACGCATTTCAATTGGATGTAATAGCCTTATTTGTTTGCAAATAAAATCTGGGGAATGGCCCAAATAAAGGAGAAGCATGGTAACATGCAAGGCATTTTCTACAGATGCAGCATTAATAAAAGGAATGATTAATTCAAAGTGTTCATCTTTCCAATTCAGCGTAATATAGGTTTTGTTCGCAACACAATTTTCCGATACAATGTGCAATTGTGAATTTTGGTTTTTACCCCATAAAACACATGGAATTCCAAGCCTATGCGCAGCAAGAACAATTTCGGTATGGTCTGCACAACAAATCAATGCCTTGCAGTTTTCGAAAAGTCTCAGTTTCTCGAAAATATGCTCTTCTTTATTCTTAAAATTCTCGGCATGCGCATTCCCAATGTTTGTAAAAATTCCAATGTCGGGACGGATAATTTGTGCCAATGCAATCATTTCTCCTGGAGCCGAAATTCCCGCTTCAAACAATGCTATCTCATGTTCCGTGTTCATCTGCCAAACCGAAAGCGGAACGCCAATTTGAGAATTGAAGCTTTTGGGGCTTCTCACAATATTAAGGGAATTCCGAAGTGCTTCGTTTGCCCATTCTTTTACAATAGTTTTTCCGTTACTACCGGTAATTGCAACAACATAATAGTTAAATTCTTCCCGATGTTTTCTGGCAATTTCTTGAAGTGCTTTTTGGGTATTTTCAACCCGAATGAAGTTCGCTTTACCGATTAAATTTTCCTCGATTTCGTGTTGAACGATAAAATTAACAACGCCTTGTTTTATTAATGGTTCAATAAATCGATGCCCATCATTTCGGGATGTTACTAAAGCAAAAAACAGACTGGTTTCGGGGGAGTTTATTTTCCGACTGTCGAAAATTAAATCCGATATATTTATCTGTAAAGGCCTTGATATGCTGGCTTCTGAATTTAACCAGTTAGCCAAGATTTTTATAGAATAGCTGTTCATTTCTTACGAACAATTGATCCCGTGTAAGGTAGTGGATTGTGTGTGTAAAAGCAATCGCGGCAAAGTGGCTGATATGAATCCGTTTCTCCAAGCAAAACCAAGCTTTCATTGCTATTGTCGAAGCGATGCGAATGATTGGCGAGGTTTCCACATTCCATACAAATTGCATGGACTTTCGTCACGTATTCTGCGGTTGAAAGCAAGGCTGGAATCGGACCAAATGGGAATCCGCGAAAATCCATATCTAAACCCGCAACAATTACTCGAATGCCCATGTTGGCTAATTCGTTGCACACATTTACAAGTTCGGAATCGAAAAATTGCGCTTCGTCAATTCCAATAACATCTACATCGGCGGCAAGTAACAATATGCTTTGAGATGATTCAACAGGAGTTGATCGGATGGAATTAGAATCGTGCGACACCACATCATCATCATGATAACGCTTGTCGACAGCGGGCTTAAATATCTCCACACGTTGTTTTGCAAACGTTGCTCTGCGGAGTCTTCGGATTAGTTCTTCGGTTTTCCCGGAAAACATTGAACCGCAAATTACTTCGATGCAGCCGCGTCGTTTTGAAGAATGTAAAGTGTTTTCGAGAAACATGCGTAAAACCGATTTGAATTTATTTATTTTTACCCGTGGATTTATTTCACAAAACTACGTAAAAGACATTCGATTCATTACTTTTGAGATCTAACTTATGGACTCTAAACGCATTCACGAAGATATAACCCACCTACTTAACAAGGTGGTAGAGCAATACAGCAGAATTCTGGAATATGATAATTCTGTTCCAGTCATGGAAGTTGATTTGGCATTGAAAGATGTTAGAGACCTCTATGAAGCGGTTCTCGACTTAAGAACAGTCTCTGAATTTCAGCGGCGTAAGTCACAGGACACTGAAGTTCCAACCAAAACAAACAGCGCTCCTGTAAGTGAAACTCTTGCTGTGGAAACTCCTAAAGTGGAGATTCCCCTAGCTCCAATTCCTGCTGAAGTTGAGTCCGATAAAGTATCAGAAGTTGTAATTGAATCTGCTGTTGAATCTGAAAAAACAGTAGTTGAAATTAATAATCCTGTTGAGATTAAAATGGATGAGTCGCCAATTGCATGGCAAAAAACATTCGATGCATCCGATTCAAAAGATGCGGTAGTTGCTGCTCCTGCTGAATCAATTCCTGCAGTTGTTGTTAGTCCCAAAGTGGATTTGTTACAAGAAAGACAAAAGGATTTTGTGCCAACAGTTCGCAAAATCGAGTTAAAACCAGAACCAGTTGTGGTCGATCCAAAGAAAGAAAGTTTGTTTGATAAAGCGGCATCACTTTACGATAAAATTGCAAAACCAGCAGAGAAGACACTTGCTAGCCAAGCATCACAAAATCCAATTTCAAACATCAAATCGTCCATAGGAATCAATGAAAAGTTTGCTTATTTGAAAGACCTTTTCAAGAATAATATGGCAGAATATAACGAGGCGCTCGACAAGCTCAATAATTTTGAGAATTACGGCGAAGCAGAAGATTTCTTTCAAGAATTGAAGTCGAAATATTCTTGGGATCCTGAAAGCAAATCTTTTCAAGGTCTTGCCGAACTATTAAACAGGCGCTATTTGCACAACGCCTAAAATGGGTAAACTCATTCTGGTTCCAACGCCTTTGGGGAATCTGGAAGACATTACGCTGCGTTCGCTCCGAATTTTGCGTGAAGCCGACTTGATTCTAGCAGAAGATACTCGAACATCTGGAAACTTATTAAGGTTGTTGGATATTTCACGGCCTTTGCGCGCATTTCATCAACACAATGAACATCAAGTTTTACAAGCAACCGTTCGTTTAATTGAGGAAAGTAATTCCATTGCGCTCATTTCCGATGCAGGTACTCCTGGCATTTCAGATCCTGGATTTTTATTAGTACGCGCTTGCATTGAAGCGGGCATTGTTGTAGAGTGTTTGCCCGGTGCAACCGCTTTAATTCCAGCTTTAGTTATTTCCGGACTTCCCGCCGACAGATTTTGTTTTGAAGGTTTTCTTCCCCACAAAAAAGGGCGTCAAACCAAAATGAAAAACTTAGCACTCGAAGAGCGAACGATTATTTTCTACGAATCTCCATATCGATTAGTAAAAACCTTGCGTCAACTTTCCGAATTCCTGGGCAAGGATAGAAAGGCTGCGGTTGTTAGGGAGCTCACTAAGATGTTTGAAGAATGTCGAAGGGGTTCATTGGTTGAACTGGCTGATTATTACGAAGCTCACACACCCAAAGGTGAAATTGTCATTGTAGTGGGTGGATTAAATCAATCTTCCGAAGAACCAGACGATGAAGAAGAAGAAATTGATTTAATATTGGGACGAGAAAAGAGGAAGAAGCAGTAAAAAAATGCAACAAATGAAGCACCTGCTTGTGTGTTAAGTGTGTCTTCAGTTAGCATCGAAATGATTGCTATCCAAAAAAAGATTGTCAAAGGAAAATAGGGCGATTTTCTTAATGATATAATA
>CAXNNF010000186.1:0-4038 GCA_964203455.1 Bacteroidia bacterium | reverse complement strand
GGAAAGTATGCATTAACCATAGAAGTTCGTGATAAAACAAATGCGATACGATCAAGCAAAAGTGTCCATTTTTATCGTTCTAATCCCGCACAGACAATAACTATCGATCAATACACTCAGCGCGATATCCTAGGAACATTCGCCATGGGTTATACAAATCAGGATAGTTTGGCTGAGCATATTCGTTGTCTTTATCCTATTTCGTATGAATTAGAAAAAACCTATGCCACGAATGCCATTAATAGCAAGGATTTGAAATTGATGCAACAGTATTTTCTATCGTTTTGGTTGAATAGAGATGCTGTAAATCCGCAATCGTCTTGGGAAACGTATTTCTTGGAAGTACGCAAAGTGGTGAAGGAGTTTTCTTCTTCCATTCGCAAAGGATACAATACCGATCGTGGTCGCGTGTATTTGCAATACGGACCGCCCGATAACCGCACTCAAATGCCCCACGAGCCAAGTGCTTATCCATACGAGATTTGGCAGTATTACAAAGTGAAAGGACAAAGCAACCGACGTTTCGTTTTTTACAATCCGGATTTGGTGACCAACGATTATGCATTGATTCATTCGGATGCCTTGGGTGAAATAATAAACGATCAATGGCAAATGCTTGTTTTCAAACGCGATACTCAAAACAACGACATTGATCAAACATCCCCATCAGGAAGATTTGGTACCCAGATTCAACAAAATTATCAAACACCACGGTGAACTTTGTCTATTATCTGATTCGCGGCGGAGGATTTATTCTGGGGCAAATTCCTCTGTTTTTGCTCTATCCATTGTCGAATTTCTTGGCTTGGATTGCATCCGATGTCATTCGTTATCGATATGATGTTGTGCAAGAAAATCTCAGTCAATCGTTTCCCGAACTTTTGGAACAGGAGCGTAAAAAGTTAAGTCGGAAATTTTATGTGAATTTCACCGATGTGCTTGTGGAGTCTTTCAAGATGTTAAGCCGGAATCCGAAACTCATTCCATCGCGAGTTAAAATTATCAATCCCGAATTGCTTGCAAATTATCAGAAAGCGGGAAGGAGCATTGTGGCTGTTTCGAGTCATTACGGCAATTGGGAATGGATGGGAGTCGGGCTTCAAGAGTTGACAGGCATTCGATGTTTGCTCACGTACAAACCACTTTCTAGCCCATTGATGGAGCGTTTGATGAAGGAAGTTCGTCAACTTCATGGAGGTGAATTGGTGAGTATGCAACAAACATTTCGTGCAGTCGCCTCATCCAAAACTCCTTTACTTTATTTGCTAATTTCCGATCAGGCACCACATCCCGAAAATGCCTATTGGACAAACTTTCTCCATCAAGAAACCCCCGTTTTTATGGGAGCCGAACGCATTGCGAAAGCAACGAATAGTGTTGTGGTTTTTATTGCCATGCGCAGAGCGAAGCGCGGATACTACACGCTTGAATTTCAGGAATTAACGAAAGAACCAAAATTAGAATCGGAATTCTCAATTACCGAAATGCATCTGCGCGCATTGGAAAAACTTATCTTCGAAGACCCATCCAATTGGCTTTGGACCCACAAGCGTTGGAAACACAAACGAAATCTATGAAAACAGCTGTAGTTATTCTCAACTGGAATGGCAAACACCTACTTGAACAATTTCTTCCCAAGGTTATTGCATGCTCGCCTAATGCGGAAATTGTAGTCGCTGACAATGCCTCAACCGACCATTCTGTTGAAATGGTGCAAGAATTATTTCCTTCCGTTCGCATTATCCAAAATCCTCATAACAACGGCTATGCAGGTGGTTACAACGAAGCACTAGCGCAAGTGGATGCCGATATTTTTGTGTTGTTGAATTCCGACATTGAAGTCACTGAAAACTGGATTGAACCCGTTGTTAAGCACTTTGAAGAAAATGAACTTGTGGCTGCAGTCCAACCCAAGATCCGCGCTTTCAAACACCGCGATAGGTTCGAATATGCTGGTGCAGCTGGAGGATTTATTGATCGCTTTGGATTTCCATTTTGCCGAGGAAGAATCTTCGAAGAAAGCGAAGTGGATACAGGGCAGTACGATGATGTAACAGAAGTGTTTTGGGCATCAGGTGCATGTATGTTTGTGCGTGCGACCATCTTTAAAGAATGCGAAGGATTTGACGAATCATTTTTTGCGCACATGGAAGAAATTGATTTGTGTTGGCGCATGAAAAATCGTGGGTATACTATTTTGGTAGAGCCGAAATCGGTTGTTTTTCATATCGGAGGAGGCACCTTATCGAAATCGAATTGGCGCAAAACCTATTTGAATTTCCGGAATAATCTCGAATTAATTTACAAGAACATCGAAGGTCAATATTTATTAAGGAGTTTATTTATGCGGATGGTGTTGGATGGGATAGCTGCATTCAAATTTTTATTCACCAATGGGATCAGTCATTTTTACGCCATCATTCGTGCGCATCTCCATTTCTATCGCCTGATTCCATCGATCCGACAAAAACGGAAACGATTAAAAGCACTCGAGCGGAATCGCAATATTTCAGGCGTTTACATGGGTTCTATTGTAGCCGATTATTTTATTAGAGGAAAGAAATCATTTCGCGATTTAACAATTTCCAAGTCCTTAAAAAATGTTTGATTCACTTGTTAATTTTGAAGATGTTTTAACGGTAACGGTCACTCTTTTTGCCATTATCGATATTGTAGGTGCAACGCCATTGCTCATTTCAATGAAGAGCCGATTGGGTGAAATTGAATCCGGAAAAGCGACTTTGGCTTCGGGCGCATTGATGATTTTGTTTCTCATTTTCGGAACGAAATTCCTCGGTTTATTGGGTGTTGATGTGCACTCCTTTGCCGTAGCCGGTTCCATTGTCATTTTTATCATGGCTTTGGAAATGGTATTGGGAATAGAATTATTCAGACAAGATCCTGATGTGAAATCGGGCAGTATTATCCCCATTGCATTCCCTATTATTGCTGGCTCTGGAACCTTAACAACGGTAATGTCGCTCAGAGCCAATTACTCCATTTACAGCATTTTGATTGGCATTCTCCTCAATCTTTTAGTCATTTATTTGGTGCTCAAATCACTTAATTTCTTAGAGCGCAAACTCGGAAAAAGTGGCTTATTCGTTATCCGCAAATTCTTCGGGGTAATCTTGCTCGCCATTGCAGTAAAGATTTTCAAGGCGAATATTGTGTTGTGAGAAATTGATGTGCTGATGTGTAATTAGTCCCGATAGCTATCGGGAGATGTGCTAATGTGCTGATGAGTCCCGATAGCTATCGGGAGATGTGCTGATACTTTGATATGCTAATGCGCTAATGGATGCAATGAAAATTTGCATTTATAATCAAGAATAAATGTATTTATTCAAAAAGGTTTAATCAATTTTTCCTCTCCAATAAAGGTACAAATCTGAACTCCCCATGCTCTTCTATTGCAATGGTTCCATCTATGTTTTTGTCGAGCACATGCATAATTTGTTTGCCGTCTTGTCCAACAGGAATAACCATTCGACCACCAGGTTTGAGTTGATCTATTAATGCTTGTGGAATGGATGGAGCGCCTGCTGTAACAATAATTTTATCGAAAGGTGCGTAAACGGGCTGTCCCAAATACCCATCACCAAAAAATAAACGTGCGGGAACATTCATCTCTTCCAAAAGTTTCTTGGTGCGTAAATACAAAGTATGTTGACGTTCAATACTGAATATTTTAATTTTAAATTGAGCCAATACAGCTGTTTGATATCCACTGCCGGTTCCGATTTCCAATACTTTTTCACCTGGATTTAAATCGAGCAACTGCGTTTGGATAGCCACTGTTGATGGATGCGAAATGGTTTGCCCAGCCCCAATTTGGAAAGCAATATCCTGATAGGCTTTTTCTACAAAAACCTCATCCTGAAAAAATTGATGCCTTGGAACAGCACGAATTGCATCCAACACACGCTCATTTAACACACCATGAATCCGTAATTCATCCACCATTCGCTTGCGTAAACCTTGACATCTGTATGAATCGGGTATTAACATAGATTGTGTAAAATCAAAACCCTAAAA
>CAXNNF010000185.1:0-4040 GCA_964203455.1 Bacteroidia bacterium | reverse complement strand
ATTGCTTCGTTAAATAGTGGCTTGGGTAATCAAATGTTTCAGTATGCTGCTGGCAAGTCGCTGGCTCGACATTTAAAATCGGAATTATTGCTCGATATAACTTGGTTTAAACAATCTGATAAAGCACAAACACCTCGATTGTTCGAATTGATGGTGTATCCTATTAAAGATCAAATTGCAAAAGAGGAGGTCATCGATCAACTTATTAGACCACCTTCTCATGGAATTTTCAATCGGATAAAACATAAGATCAATCGAAATCGCCCAATTCATAATCAATGGTCCTTTATTGAACCTCATTTCCACTTTTACTCAGATTTTTTTAAAGCAAAATCTTCGGTTCTTTTGGATGGATATTGGCAATCCGAAAAATATTTTCAATCCATATCCGAGGAAATTAGAACCCTATTTTCACTTGAAATTCCCGAAAATGATCCCAACAATAATTGGGTTGATTTAATTCATTCTGAGGTTCAGCCTATTTCCATTCATGTTCGTAGAGGAGACATGGTGAAAAATCCAGAAGTTGCCAAAATTCACGGTTCGTGCAATCTCGATTATTATCAACGTGCTATGTCGTATTTTGAAAGTAAGTTAGAAAAACCAAGGTATTTTGTTTTTTCAGATGACATTGCTTGGTGCAAAGAACATTTGATTTCAAAATTCCCCATGGAGTTTGTATCTGGAAACGAAGGAGATCGAGCATATTGGGATATTCAACTCATGAGACACTGCAAACATCATATCATTGCTAATAGCAGTTTCAGTTGGTGGGGCGCATGGTTGAATAACTCTCCCAATAAAATTGTGGTTTCTCCAATCAATTGGTTTAATCACACTGACTCTGACACCAAAGACCTGATTCCAAACACATGGATTCGCATCTAATTATTAAAAGGAATTTAATTTAGAAATCCATTATCTTCGCCCTATGGCTAGATTGCTCATATTAGGGGGTAGTGGATTTATTGGCAGTAATTTAATTACTTCGCTGCTAAATTCTGGTCATATCGTTACGAACTTCGACAGACCAGGAATCACACCTATTCATTTCGAAAAAAATTCGAATTACCGATTTGTACCCGGATCTATTTCAGACAATAGCCATTTGCGAAATGTTTTCAATCAAGAGCCTTTCGATTGCATTGTTCATTTAGTTTCTTCCCTCATACCATCTTCGGGCTATGATGAATTTTTTGCAGATAGAGACATAAACCTCACTGCGGGATATGAAATCGTAAAAAACATGATGAATAATGGATGCCGGAAAATCATCTTTTTTTCAAGTGGGGGAACCGTTTATGGGAAGAATGGGAAAGACATAAATTCCGAAACAGATGCATTATGTCCCTTGAATTATTACGGGTATAGCAAACTTGCCTTGGAAGAATTTTATCGACTTTCATCAAGAATTCATAAGATCAACCATATTATTATTCGACCTTCAAACCCTTATGGAGCAGGTCAAAATTTATTTGGCAAACAAGGCCTTATCACAGTTGCACTTGGACGAATTCTTCAAAATAAACCCATTGAAATTTGGGGCGACGGAAAAGTGATTCGTGATTATGTTCATATTCAAGATTTATCTGAGGCCGCCACTTCGCTCATAGAATCGGAAGCTGAGAATCAAGTATTTAATATTGGTTCTGGGATAGGACATTCTGTGAATGAGATTATTGAAATGATTCATGACGTTACGGGAAAAAATACAGGAATCGAATTCAAGCCAGCGCGCCCTGTTGACATTCCAGTTAATATTCTTTCCATCGAAAAAATAACATCGGCAACCCAGTGGCAACCTTCTATTAAATTGAAAGACGGAATTGCTTTATTGTGGAACGAAATGCGATTAAATACGCATCAATTCAATTCATAATGACGACCTCAAGGCCCAAAGTTTCCGTTTTTATGCCGGTTTACAATGCCGGAATCGATTTAATCGAAGCTGTTCAGAGTATCCTAGATCAAACGTTTAGTGATTTTGAATTTGTCATAGTGAACGATGGTTCTACCGATAATAGCATGGAACTGCTTCAACAGTTTAATGATAGTCGCATTCGAATCATCAACAATGACGGCAATAAAGGATTAATTGCATCATTGAACATTGGGTTAGAATTATGCGTTGGAGAATACATTGTTCGGATGGACCAAGATGATATTAGCTTGCCGACGCGAATTGAAAAGCAGGTTGAGTTCATGGACCAGCATCCTGAATATGGTTTAATTGGTTCTTGGTTTCAGGATTTTGGTGACAATATTGAATCTAAGCTGGTTTGTTATAGCAGTGATGATTCACAAATTCGTATCCGACATTTGTATCAAACACATATCTCACATCCTACTGCATTACTCCGAAACTCAGTCATTAAAGCAAACAATTTAAAATTTGATCCCAATTTTGAGCATGGTGAAGACTATGAATTTTGGGTAAGAATGAGTGCCTATTGCAAACTCTCCAATATTCCTGAATTACTCGTCCTTAAACGAGATCATATTCACAACATCACCAATAAATTTGCGCAAACCATGCAAGACACTTGCGCAAAAGTGAAACTGAAACAATTTCATCAAATGGGATTGGAATTGCAAGTGGATGATTTGAATTTATATAACAAGTTTGCCGATGGCGAATGGTCATTTAACATGGATGAAATGGATAAGCTCACACAATTATTGGAGAAAATTAAACTCTCCAATGAGCAGTCTCTTTTTATCCTACCAAACGTTTACAATAATTATTTAGCGGCTAAGTTTTTTCATCTTTGCTATAATAACTCAGCAATTGGCAAACAAGGTTGGAAGCGATTTCAATCCTCTACTTTTCCCAAATACTATCATTCCAATTCTATAGAGAAATTGAAATTCCGAATTAAATCAATACTCGCCTAACTCGGAATGACGCTCTCAAACCCATTTTTCAGCATCATAATTCCTGCTTACAACAGAGCCTATATTTTACCCGAAACTATAGGTAGTATTCAAGAACAGTCGTTTGAAAACTGGGAAGTGATTGTGGTGGATGATGGCTCTAAGGATAATACACGAGAGCTTATTGAAAGCTTATCGATTGTAGATAAGAGAATTCGCTATGTGTATCAAAGTAATGCAGAACGAAGTGTAGCAAGAAACAATGGCGCCGATCATGCCTTGGGTAATTACTTGATGTTCCTCGATAGCGATGACAAGTATGCTGCAGGTCATTTAGAAAAACTCTTTGCTTTTATAACCGAAAAACAGGAGCCAGTTGCTTTGTTCTTCAGTAATTTAAGTTACCTGACGGAGAAAGGCATTGATGTCCCTGATATTCCGATGATGGAAAAAGGGAAAGAATTTGAATACCTATTATTGCAGCCTATCACGCCTTCTCGCGTGTGTATTCATAAAGACATTTTCAAGGAATTTCGATTCGATCCGGAAATTGTAATTGTGGAAGATCTTGTGTTGTGGGTGAGTATCGCAACTAAATATCCGGCATTTCAATTGTGCGAAAGCAGTCTACTATATCGAATTCATGAAGGCAACTCGATTGATTTAAGTAGGAATTCTTATTCCGAACGCTATATAGGGTTGCTTCGGCTTTTTAACCATATAGATTATAGCGCAGTATCCAATAAAATCTCAAAAAGAATTAAAACCCATTTATTGGCAGAATGCTCCTTCAACATGGCCCGACATTTTGAATTCATTTTGAATTATAAAAAAATGAATTTCGAATTGATGCGATCATTCAAACATTCACCCTCATATAGAAATAAAGAACGCATCTTCATGTTTATGAATAATTGGCCATTTGGAAAGCGTTTATTAAATTTTGTGGGCAAAGGGAAATAGTAAATGAAACAACTTCGAATTATCCATATCATTCCTTCTTTAGTAAAAGGTGGAGCCGAACGCCTTACACTTGATATTTGTATTGAATTAAATATGCGAGACGATTGTGATGTTAAGCTTATCACACTTCATCCTGAAAACATGTTTGTCGAACAGTGTAAAGGGCTAGATGTTGAATTCTGCAATTCATATGTTATTCCAAG
>CAXNNF010000184.1:0-4043 GCA_964203455.1 Bacteroidia bacterium | reverse complement strand
GGAATTTACACATTGAAGTCTGAAAAGGCAGGGAAAGCGGGAAGCATAAGCTTCTTAGTGAAGCACTAAAATTATTTATTGCCCGTGTCTTCTGTGCCTGTTGAAATAAGTTTCCATTAATTGAACGAGTCGAATATTATTGACAGAATGGTAATATTGGTTGGTAAAAAGAATTATTAATTTTGAATTTAATTTTTGACAAGATTTAATTCATTTTCATTAACTTTAGTCCCTAACTATTTACAAATCATTTTTAAAATGTACAACGAACAAATCGAAAATCTCATTAACATGGCTTTGGCTGACGGTGAGTTAACAGAAAAAGAAAAACAAATTCTATTTAAGAAAGCCGAAGCAGCAGGTGTTGATTTAGATGAGTTTGAAATGGTGTTGGATGCTCGTCTTTATGAAAGACAGAAATTGCAGAATGCGGAAAACGCAGCTTCTGCGGCTTCAGCTGCATCATCTGCAAATGCTGCAGCTCCTAAATCGGATAAATTTGGAGATATTAAAAAATGCCCCGCATGTGGTTCAATAATCCAGTCGTTTACAGCGATTTGCGCCGATTGTGGACATAACTTTTCAAACGTTAGTGCAGTAAGTTCAGTGACTAAACTTTATGAGCAACTTCAAATGGTTGAGTCCGAAGAGAGAAATCGGAAAGTTGAATCGGGCGGTTGGATAGATAAGTTTCAGGCAAGCGCTGCGCAAAATGACCATCAGATGGAAGAGCGTGTGAAAAAGCGTAAGGCAGGTGTTGTTTCAGGTTTCCCTGTCCCTAACACCAAAGAAGATATTCTTGAGTTCCTGTCGATGGCTGTACCTGAAGCTGGTAAAAAGCCAAATTTCTTGATGATGCAAACGGCCACCGGTGCTTTGTATAAGGCTTGGCATTCAAAAGCGGAGCAAGTAGTTATGAAGGCGCGATTTAGTTTGAAAGAAGACAAGCGACTTCTAGAAGAAATTAATAATTACGCCAACGAATTAGGAATTAAATAATAACTATAAAGATGGGACTTTTTGGAAATAAATCGGAAGGCGGAATGATGGATGTCATTCGCTGCGATGAACAAGAATATTTAGTTTGGAAATGGCGTCCTTCGGGAGAAGCGAATTCAACAAACAAAGAAAATGCTATTCGATTCGGAAGTAGTCTGCGAGTAAAAGACGGCGAAATGGCTGTTTTCGTATACAAGCAGAAAGATGGGGCTATGCAGGATTATATTGTTGGTCCGTATGATCAGACGATTAAAACCGCAAACTTCCCTGTTCTTTCAGGTATAGTAGGAGCAGCCTTCGGTGGGGCATCTCCCTTCCAAGCGGAGATCTACTTTATTAATTTGGCGGGAAACGTTCCAATTAAATTTGGCGTTCCTTACTTTAATATAACAGACAGTCGTTTGCCCGATTTTCCGGTTCCTATGTCGGTTCGTGGTCAAATCATTTTCAATATCACGGACTATAAATTATTCATCAAGAATACACGATTAATCAATTTTGAACTTGATGATTTCAAGAACCTGATTAAGTCAGCTGTTACGAGTAGTGTGAAGTCAGGGGTCATGAATATTAACCGAACCAATCCATTGAATTTGGTTCAGATAGAAGAGAATCTTGATTTCATAAATGAGACTCTAAAGGCAAAATTAAAGGACGCTTTCTCTGAAGATTTTGGTGTAAACTTGAAACGCTTTGATATTGATTCGCTTGAAATGGATCAAGAAAGTGAAGGGTACAAAAAGCTCCTTAAGGTAACTCGTGATCAGCAAGAGAAAATGTATGCTGCTCAGACTGAAGTTAACGTTAAGAATTTAAATGACATGCAAAGCATTAACGCTGGGAATATGGAAGAAACACTTCGTATTCAGCGTGAAGAGGCTCAGCGTGCTCAGAAACTGCAAACGGAAACCAACTTCATTGGTGCGCATGGACTTAATCAGCAAACAGATGTATTAAAAACAGCTGCTTCAAGTTTAGGCGAAATGGGAAGCATGGGTGGAGGAGGAGCTATGAATCCTGCAGGAATGATGACAGGCATGATGATGGGCGGAGCAATGGGAACGCAAATGGCTGGCATGATGAACAACATGGGGCAGCAAGCGCAAAACCAACAAAATGTTCCACCACCACCACCGCAGATACAATACAGTGTTGCCGTTAACGGACAAACGATGGGACCTTACAACATGCAGCAATTGCAGCAGATGGCTCAGAACGGTCAACTGACAACAACAACGCTTGTTTGGAAACAGGGAATGGCAGGTTGGGAAGCAGCAGGAGGTGTGAATGAACTTTCGAGTTTGTTTGGTTCAATGCCACCACCGCCACCGCCAATGCCGTAATTATTGTTCTTCCTAGAATTGGAAACAAAAAGAAATATATGGCGGAATCCGAAAAGCCTTACGAGTAGGAAAAACAGAAAAAATCTATAAGAAATGAGTTTTTTATCAAACCTAATGGGAAATGCGACGGAATTAAATCCGGCAGAATTGCAAACAGAATTTGCAAGTGTATTGTTTGACGGAGAGAACATTGAAGCAGCCTTTAAAATCTTCAGAGACAAATGGGTGTTTACCAACAAGCGTTTGATTATGCAAGATGTTCAAGGTATGACTGGTTCAAAAAAAGAGTATCACTCAGTGCCTTATAAATCAATTACCCATTTCTTAGTTGAGACAGCAGGTTCTTTTGACGCTGACTGCGAAATAGAGATATGGATTTCAGGTTCTCCAACTTCATTGAAGAAAGAGCTTAAAAAAGGAATCGATGTAATCGGTCTTCAAAAGACTTTAGCTTCTTATATCTGTAAATAATTTAGTTTATGAACGACGATAGTTTTTTTTCAATGAATCGGTTAATGGAATTCGGTATGGGCATGGCTGTAGCACAGCAAATGGTCGGCACTATGAATTCAGCAATGGAAAACATGAAGGTGAGTGGAGTGGCACAAGCGAACAACGCTATGGTAGCGCCGCTCTATTATGCTGTTCTCGACGGGAATCCAGCGGGCCCCTTTTCTGAAAAAGAGTTTTCGCGTTTAATAACTGAAAAGAAAATTACGAAAGACACTTATGTTTGGAAACCAGGAATGTCTCAATGGCAATTCGCTGAAAAGCTTCCTGACGTTCTGAAATTAGTAGCATTAACTCCACCACCTTTTACACCAAGTATATAATTACACCTATGAATACTCAAATTAAGTTCTTTCAATTAATTATTGCAATTGCAATAAGCGCTTTAATAAGCTTTGGATTCTATTCCATGGATATTGAGGAAAACAAGTTGCTTATTACCATAGGCGGATTTGTGTTTTTCGCAGTTACGCTTGCGTGTACAATCGGAATTAAGTTTGAAACGGCAGGAGTGTCTACAAATGTGAGAGTATTATCCTCCATTTTCTTTGTAGTTGGACTTTTGAGTCATGTTGTATTCTCGTTTTTCAGCTCTTCAATTCCGCTTTACGTAATTGTGAATGGAATTCTTATTTTGATTTATGCACTCATAGTAAATAGCCTTATTAAGGCTGCTAGTTAGAATTTTAGTGCGCATAATTATGGGAGCCCGAATAGTTCGGGCTCTTTTTTGTCAATCATTTCTGATCATACAATAAAGCAATTCTGAAAATTGAGAAATATGCTTACTTTTAAAGGCCTTCAAACAGAACCAATTCATAATTATCAACGAATGAAGCCTCTTACTTTTCCACGTTTCAACATCATCAGATCATTTTTCTTGTTTGCAATATTTGCAAGTGTTTCACTGCAATCATTTGCACAAACAATAAAGACCAAAACACCCAAACGCCCGAAAGGACAACAAGATGTTTTGCGTCTCGCATGCAATCCTATTCCTGTTGTACGTGTGGCAGTTATTGGGCTGGGTATGCGTGGTTCAGAGGCGGTAAGCAGATTGACCTACATAGACGGAGTAGAGATTGTTGCGTTGTGTGATATGGTGGAAAAGAATGCAAATGCGTGTAACGAAACATTGAAAGAACGAGGACTTCCGCGAGCACAAGAATTTGTGGGTGAAGATGCTTGGAA
>CAXNNF010000183.1:0-4043 GCA_964203455.1 Bacteroidia bacterium | reverse complement strand
AATGCGGAAAACGTTTACGATTATCGAGCTCCAAACCAATTCCGACATATTCGAAATCGCATAATGAAATATACATTTCATCGGGATTGTTGGGATTAATAGCAATATCGCTTACACGTGTAATAGGAAGTTGATCGGTTAAAGGCATCCAAGAAGTGCCGCCATTAGAGGTTTTCCATAAACCACCTTGCGCAACTCCTACATAAAAAACATCGGGATTTGTTGGATGAAAAGCAATGCAATTGATTCGTCCAATTCCATTCTCAAGGTATCCCGTATAATTTTCGGGAACATAATTCGGTCCAACCGGAAACCAAGATGCACTAAATGACCGACTGAAGTTTTGAATTTCAGAACGATTCTTCAAGTATTTTTGCAACTCCTGGGCACTTCCGAGTTCACCATTTCCTGAGCAATGCATGCTCATTTCTTGCTCCCAACGTTTGAGGTATTTCCAATACTTCACATCTTTCAAGTTCACGGTATCTTTATAATCGCTGAAAGATTTCTGAATTCCCTTTAAATTAATTGGACTTCCATTGGGAACATAACGGTATGGTTGAGCATAAGAACCAATCGATATTAAAAGCAAAAGGGAAAAAATTCTATACATGATTCGGAAGTAGTTTTATACAGCTCAAATGTATTGAAACATTTTCTACATGAATAGTTTCAAAGGGCAAATTGATTAAGACATTTGCTTGATTTTTTCATTCTGATTGATGAGTTTAATCAACCTCATCCCATACAAATCCTTATTTTTACCCCAAGAAATTGAACGATGCGCAAACTACTATTCTCCCTATTCATTGTTTTCACGAACACACTTTTTGCACAAAACCCAAAGCCACCTAAGTTGGTAGTAGGCATTGTGGTAGATCAAATGCGTTTTGATTACCTCTATAAATATTGGAACAAATTCGGTGATGGCGGTTTTAAACGTCTAATAAATGAAGGATACCAATGCAAAAACTTGCAATACAATTACGTCCCTACCTATACAGGACCGGGCCATTCATCGATATACACCGGCACAACTCCAGATCGTCATGGAATCATTTCGAACGATTGGTTTAATCGTGAAACAAATAGCGGTATTTACTGCACCGAAGATAAATCGGTAAAAACCATTGGTAGTTCAACGGAGAAAGTGGGACAAATGTCGCCGCGTAATTTGCTAAGCACCACCGTTGGCGATGAACTGCGCGTTGCATCAATGTTAAAATCGCGAGTATTTGGCATTGCGCTTAAAGACCGGGCAGCCATTTTACCCGCTGGACATACTGCCAATGCTGCTTATTGGTTTGATGGAGAAAGCGGCAATTGGGTGAGCAGCAGTTTTTACGGAAATAAACTTCCCGATTGGATTACACGATTTAATAAACAACAAAAAGCAATGACCTATTTAAATCAAAATTGGACTCCATTGCTTCCCATTGAACAATACACTGAAAGTTTAGCAGACCAAACGCCCTACGAAACGCCATTTAAAGGTACAACCTCGGTAACATTTCCATACGATTTAAAGAAACTCATGGGTGAAAATGGCGGACAAAATCTCATCCGCTCTACCCCATTTGGAAATACGTTTACCAATGATTTCGCTCTCGAACTTATTAAAAACGAGAAACTCGGCCAGGGAATGAATACAGATATGTTGTGTGTTAGTTTTTCATCGACCGATTATGTAGGTCATCAATTTGGAACTGATGCCGTTGAAACCGAAGATGTTTACTTGCGCTTAGATGCCGATTTGAAAATTCTACTCGATTCACTTGAAGCAGAAATTGGAAAAGAAAATCTGCTTGTATTTCTCAGTGCCGATCACGGAGGAGCAACCGTACCATCGTATTTAATGGATCTTCGTGCACCTGGCGGATACATGAATTACGCACCCGTTGAAAGTGAATTGAAAACGTGGTTAAAGACGCAAACCGGTATCGACAGTAATATCATCGGCATTTTCAACGATCAAGTTTATTTGAATGAAAGTGCATTGAAAGCAAATGGAACCAATATTTCGGAAACAGAGTTACTCGTTGCCGATTGGTTACTCAGTGTAAAAGGAATTCATAGTGCAATTACTTCCAGCGACTTACGTCGAAACGAGTTTGCACTTGGGACTAATCATTTTATTCAGAAAGGATTTCACCCGAAACGCTCTGGAAATGTAATCATTACACTCGAACCCAATTGGATGGAATATCATCAAACGGGAACAACACATGGCTCACCTTACAATTACGACACACGTGTACCGATGCTTTGGTATGGTTGGAAAATTGAACATGGCGAAAGCGCACTTCCCTATTTTATCGAAGATATTGCTCCAACAATTAGCTGGATGTTGAACATTCCATTTCCAAATGCTACATCTGGAAATCCGATTCCCATTCCATTAAAAAAATAAACATGGCACAACTGCATTATCATATTGGCTGGAAAAATTCGGGAACTCAACTCATCGACATACGGTTTATCGTTCAAAACAATTCTCAGGAAAAAGTAAATATTCAGCTTCCTTCTTGGCGCCCAGGCCGCTATGAATTAGGGAACTTCGCGAAAAACATCCGCAGCTTTCGAGTGGAGGACACGAATGGGAATCTACTTCCATTTGAGAAATTAACGAAAGATCTTTGGAGTATTGAAGCTGGAAATTGCAGCGAATTTCACGTAATCTATTCGTATTACGCTGTTGACTTAAATGCCGGCTCCAGTTATTTGGATCATGAACAACTGTATGTAAATCCAGTAAATTGTTGCGTTTTCATTCCCGAAAGAATCAATGAATCTTGTCAATTAGAGCTGCATTTACCCGATGATTATCAAATTGCGATCGACATTTTTCCAACTGAAAATAAGAACTGCTTCGTATTTGATAATTTCGATCGTCTGGCGGATACCCCTTTTATTGCCTCGGTAAATTTGCTTCACCGCGAAATCATTGTGGCGGACCATATTTTCCATCTCTGGTTTATGGGCGATATTGAACCCGATTGGGATCGTTTAGATAAGGACTTTAGTCGTTTTTGCTCAGAGCAACTTGAAACCATGGGTGCATTGCCTGGAAAACATTTTCATTTCTATTTTCAGATTTTACCTACTGCATTTTATCATGGGGTTGAACATACATACAGCACTGTTTGCGCACTGGGGCCGGGCAACAAGGTTTTCAAAAGTGATTTTTACGATGAGCTTTTGGGAGTAAGTTCACACGAACTTTTCCATGCATGGAATGTAAAAACCATTCGTCCTTCGGAAATGGCTCCGTATAATTTCACCGGAGAAAATTATAGTCGCTTGGGTTGGGTTTACGAGGGCATTACAACTTGGTACGGCGATCAGTTTTTATTACGTTCAGGCGTTTTTGACACTAAGCGCTATTTAAACACCTTAAACGACAAACTTAAACGACATTTCACAAGCTATGGCCGTTTTAATCAGCCCGTTTCGGAAGCGTCCTTCGATACTTGGCTTGATGGTTATGTTCCCGGCATCCCGCATCGAAAAACATCCATTTATGTGGAAGGAAGTTTGATCGCCTTTTTAATAGATTCCCGATTAAGAGAAAGTTCGAATGATAATGTTTCCTTAGATGATTTGATGAAACGGCTTTATGAAGATGCTCGTTCTGTAAAATCATATTCCAAACAACGTATTCTTGATATTTTGCACGACATATCAGGCATAGATTTTTCCGATTTCTATGCGAATTACATTGAAGGAACAAATGATTTTGAACCCGAGTTAACACGATGTTTTGCTCGCATTGGACTAAATCTCAACATGCATTTGCCTTTTTCCGAAGCAGAACATCGATTTGGGTTCCGAATTCAGGAATCTGGAGGACAAACAACCATTGCGATGTTAGCTCCCGGATCACCAGCCGAAGCATCGGGCTTGCTTGTAGGTGATCAGATTATTGCTTGTAACGACAGAAAACTTGGGAACAACTGGACATTATTGACCGATAAACAAACCGAAATCCAATTGCATGTTTTTTCAAAAGAACGTTTAAAAAAGGTTGAATTGAAATCTACGAA
>CAXNNF010000182.1:0-4043 GCA_964203455.1 Bacteroidia bacterium | reverse complement strand
GAAGAAGCTACATCTTGGAAAAAGCTAGGTCGCGTAGGATTTCATTTGCATTCGCTTGGCGTTTTCGGAATTATAGGCGTTCTCTTCTTCATCCTCTTTAATCATTATTTCGAATTTCATTATGTATGGCAACATAGCAACAAAGCCATGCAGATGAAATATATTTTATCGTGCTTTTGGGAAGGTCAAGAAGGGAGTTTCCTTTTGTGGACTTTCTGGAACATGGTACTTGGAAATATCCTTATGCGGACAAGCCGCGACTGGGAATTCAGCACGATGACCATTGTGGCCTTAGTGCAGGTTTTTCTCGCTTCGATGTTGTTGGGTGTTTATGTTGGAGATGTGCATATTGGAAGCAATCCCTTTTTATTACTTCGTGAGCATCCCGAATTTAAAGATTTTCCATTCGTTCAAAAAGCTGATTACTTATCGAAACTTGATGGACGCGGCTTGAATCCATTGCTTCAGAATTATTGGATGACCATCCATCCTCCTACTCTATTTCTTGGATTTTCAGCAACACTCTTCCCTTTCGCATTTGCAATTGCAGGAATCTGGCGCAAACAATACCGCGAATGGATTACACCGGCTTTGGCTTGGGCATTTTTCGGAATCAGTATTTTAGGAACTGGGATTTTAATGGGTGGCGCTTGGGCGTATGAAGCACTTAGCTTTGGTGGTTTCTGGGCTTGGGATCCTGTCGAAAATGCATCCCTCGTTCCTTGGTTAACACTCGTTGCCGGAGCACACGTCATGCTCATCAACAAAAACAAAAATGGGCAATCGGTGATGACTGCCATCTTTCTTATTTTCATCACCTTCATCCTTATTCTCTACTCTACTTTCTTAACACGTAGTGGAATTCTTGGAGAAACCTCGGTGCATGCGTTTACCGATTTGGGTATGAGCGGTCAACTCCTCATTTACATGTTCTTTTTTGTTTGGTTGCCTTCGGCGATTTCTCTAAAACATGGAACATTCCGGACCATTTGGCTAACTTTAAGTGTTGCTTTATTAGTTGTTAGTATTGGATTTGGTTTCATGAAATTACTGACTGCTGTGTTTCTTATTGTAGCACTTGGAATTATGATTCGGCAGGTTACGCAAGCATTACCGAAACAAGCAGAAGAAGAGAATTTGAATTCCAGAGAATTTTGGATGTTTATTGCTGCATTGGTATTACTTATTTCAGCATTTCAAATAACGTTCTCAACATCAACACCGGCTATCAATAAGTTTATTTCAGGAAACCTTGCCGATTTCTTTGCTTGGTTAAATGGCATTTTTGACGTTGAGCTGTTTGCGAAATTGGCCGATGCAAAATTGGCAAATCCGAAAGATGCTATTCAACATTACAACGCTTGGCAAATTCCGTTTGCTATTATCATCGCGTTGCTAATGGCTGTTGGGCAATTCTTGAAATATCAAAAAACCAACATGGCTGAATTCATTAAGAAGATGAGTTTGTCGTTTGGATTGGCCTGTGCTTTCACTATTGCCATTGGATTGTGGATGCACATTAAACAGCCGCTTCTATTAATGTTACTTTTTGCATCCTTATTTGCAACATGCGCCAACCTCGATTATTTCATTCGCATATTAAAAGGAAAATTCCCTAAGGCGGGATCATCTATTGCGCACGTTGGTTTTGGTTTGATTCTCATTGGCTCATTGATTTCGGCTGGGAAGAAGGAATTCATCTCCCAAAACAACAGCTCATTCGATTGAGGTAAAGATTTCCCTAATCGGGAGAATATTTTATTGGCGCGCAACGACACTGTGAAGATGGGCGAATACTTGGTAAGTTACCGAGGCGACTCAACTGCAGGCATCAACATTTATTATAATGTTGATTATTATACCAAAAACGCTGCAGGTAAAATCGAGAAGGCTTTTCAATTATCGCCGCTTATTCAGACCAATCCACGTATGGGTAATGTGGCAGAACCTGCTACGAAGCATTACCTGAATCGCGATATTTTTACGCATGTAACCTACGCCAAACTTGAAGATCCGAAAGAGAAAGCGAATGATGGTTGGAAAGAAGCAGTTGATTATTCATTGCACATTGGCGATACCATTTTTACTAGTAATAGTTTGGTGATTTTGGAGGGTATTCAAAAGGAAGTTCCATTATCACAATCAAACAAACTTCAAACGGGTGATATTCCAGTTGGAGCGCGTTTAAAAGTAATCAACGTAAATAGTAAATCCCAAAACGTAATGCCATTGTATGTTCTTCGTGGCAATACAACGTTGGCTATTGAGGATGATTTATTGGATTTGGGATTACAATTTAGTTTTTGGAAAATTGAACCAGAAACTGAAACCTTCCACGTTCAGGTGCGCGAAAAAGCAGCAAAGGCAGGCGACTTTATTATTATGAAAGCCATCATCTTTCCGGGGATTAACATCTTATGGATTGGTGCCTTACTTATGGCTATCGGAACCGGAATCGCTGTTTGGACACGCATCAAGCAACAAATAAATAAAGGTGCTTAATCTGGAACACATTTGTTTAATAGGTACGGGAAAATTATCCCGTCACTTGGCAAAGAAACTCCCTATTTTTAAAGAAAGCCCGATTTTTATCTGGGGAAGAAATTCAGAACAAGCCGCATCAATCGCAGATGAATTTGGGCTTATTCACTTGAATAATCTCCGAGAAATTCCTGAAAATTCAGCAGTTCTTTTCTGCGTTTCCGACAATGCTATTGAACTTCTTGCCAATGAATTGAAAGAGAAATCGCCTTTCTTGATTCATTTTTCAGGAACACAATCCATTAATCGCTTAACACCTTACGCTCAAAATGCTGCAGTAATTTGGCCCAATCAAAGTTTCTCAAGTGCAGTTCACATTGATTGGAAAAACGTTCCACTCATTTTGGATGTATCTAACGATGCAGCGAAAGTTTGGCTCATGGAGATAGTAGACGCATTGGAAGGCCCAGCAGTTTTTCTGGATGAAGAATCTCGGAAAAAACTCCATTTAGCTGCGGTGGTTGCCAATAATTTCATCAATCATTTAATGGTATTAACCGAATCGTGGTGTAACCAAAACAAGCTCGATTTTAATCTGCTACTACCTTTAATAAACCAAAGCACACAGAACTTGCAAAATCAATCGCCTACTCAATTGCAAACTGGACCGGCTAGTCGAAACGATTGGACAACAATTCATTCGCATATCGAAATGCTTAGCCATTTCCCTCAATTAAAAGATGTGTATACTTTATTTAGTAATCAACTTGCGGAAAAGGATAAAAATTAACATAGAAATAATTAAAAAATACCGCGATTTACAAATCCTACATTTAACTTCACACAATAAATACTTTCTCAGCGTTATAATTTTATGCTTGATTTCCTCCGACTTATTCGGTTTCCCAATCTCATCATCATTGCATTAACAATGTATGGCGTTCGCTATGGAATTATGGAACCGATTTGGCAACATGCTATTTCGGAAATGCTAAATCGTGGCTTTCTAGTAAGCGGACTTTCCTTGCACATGAGCAGTTTCGATTTTGCATTATTGAACTTTTCAATTATCAGTATTGCTGCAGCGGGATATATCATTAACGATTATTTTGACACCAAAATTGATCGAATCAACAAACCCGAATATGTCATAGTGGGCCGCATTATTAAACGTCGCGTTGCCATGATTTTACATATAAGTCTGAGTTTTATTGGCTTATTGATTGGGATTTATTTATCCCTGAAAGTAGGTAATTGGAAATTATCAAGCATCCATTTATTTAGCATCATTGCACTGTGGTTTTATTCCACACACCTCAAAAAACAACTCTTGTCGGGCAATATTTTAATCTCCCTTTTAGTCGCATTAGTTCCAATTACAGCTGGCTTGTTTGAGTTTGCATCCGGCTCCATGATCAATTTGCAAATTCTGAATAAATATGTTGACGGAATGGGTTCGGCACTTTTAAGTAAAGGAGCCTTTTTGGTTATTGGTATTGCGGTTTTCGCATTTTTGAGCAACCTTATTCGGGAGATAATTAAAGACATCGAAGACATGGAAG
>CAXNNF010000181.1:0-4068 GCA_964203455.1 Bacteroidia bacterium | reverse complement strand
ACGGCATGGAAAGGAAATCGCGCACCATCGGGTAACTTCTGGCTTTCTTCACATCTTCGGGATCGATTGAAGATGAATACATATACACATTCACGAAACGATGCATGGCCTGCATTTCCTCTAAAAATTGCCAACCCGAAATTCCAGGCATATTGATGTCGAGTAATAAAATATCGGGCTGTGCAGGATCCAAACGGAGCTTTTCCAAAGCCATTTTAGCACTTGTAAACTCCGTGATTTTGATTGTTGGGTCGGCATTCTTCATAAGCCGCGTTGTGATATAGGTAATCACTTGATCGTCATCGACAATCCAAACATTCTGAATGCGCTTATCATCTTGATCGTTAAGAAATAGACTTTTCTCTATGTCTACATCCAATTCTGCGAGTGCCTGCCCCATTTCGTGCACCACCCCATCGAGTTGGCTTGTTAACATGCGCAATGTTTCGAGCGTAATGGTAACATCTTGTCCCGAATGTGAATCACTTTTAACAAGCTCTATTAAACCTAAAATATTGGCAAGTGGCTGGCGGATTTTATGAGATGTGATAAATGCAAACTCTTTGAGGCGTTTGTTTTGTTCTAGAATTTGAACTTGTATATCGCGTTTTTCAGTAACGTCAGCGAAATATGCTGAAATAGCTTTCTTGCCATTTACTTCAACTAACTTCCGAATTATCTCCACATAAATTTGTTTGCCCGTTTGTGTTTTCAGGCAATATTCTTTTTGATTTAGCAGATGATTCTGAATTAGTTTTTGGGATTCTTCTATGAACTCCGCTTTTCCGGTTTCTGGAAGATGATTGAACTGTACTTGAAGAATATTTTTCCCAAGCAAATCCTCGCGTTTGTATTCAAACAAGTTACAATATGCCTGATTTACACGAATGAAAATTCCCTGAGTATCGGTAAAACACATGGGCATGATTGCCTCTTCAAAGATATCATCGTACTCGGCCCAATTCTTTAGGATTTTTTTTTCGTTTATTTTCCGGTTTGTAATATCGGTTTCAAAAACAATAAAACCTTTTAACAAATTGTCCTTGTCTTCTACTGGAGAAATGTCCATCTGAACCCAATAGGGCTTTCCTTCTTTCGAATAAATCAGTTGTTCGGAAGTAATAAATTCAGCATTTCTTATTTTATCGTCGATGTCCTTTGCACCTGATAAATCGGTTTCCGGTCCATACAGAAATTCCTGAGGTCGTTTACCCATTATATCGTTTAACGAGTAGCCCGAAAGTTCCGAAAAACGTTCGTTTACCCATATAATTCGGCCTTCTCGATCCATTATTCGAATAGCAAATCCATTTCCTTTTGAGAGCAGAGATAATTTTTCGAAATCAAATAAATTATTCATAAAAACGCATTCTAATTCAAGGAGATAATACCTTGATTTTGAAAGAATGGTTGCAATAATGACCTGATTAAAATGACCAATATCGCCGCTTAATTTACATACGGACGTTTCTTCAAATGCGTAAAAAATAAAATCCAATCAATGCCATAAACCTTATCTATAAAGGACGGTAAGCGTTTGCTTGGATTTAAAACGTTCAGAATAAGTGCTTAAACTTTCAGATGTTTCAATTAAATCAGAAAGTTCAAAGCGATTAATCGGTCTATCTCAGCAGAGAATGCATCGATACATTTTTGTCGAGAATGCCCAACAAATCGGAAATGGCAACACGTTCCTGAGTCATTGAATCGCGGTGGCGAATAGTTACTGTATTGTTTTCAAGACTTTCGTGATCAACCGTTACACAGAAGGGCGTTCCAACAGCATCATGACGACGGTAACGTTTTCCGATAGTGTCTTTTTCTTCGTAATGACAACGGTATGAGGATTTCAAGCTATCCATGATTTCGCGCGCTTTTTCAGGTAAACCATCTTTCTTCATAAGCGGCAAAATGGCTACTTTGATTGGAGCCAACTGCGGAGGAAGCGCCAATACCGTTCGGATTTCCTTCTTATCGCCTTCGCCAACTTCCTCTTCCTGATAGGCATTTATGAGCGTAAGTAAAAACATGCGGTCTAACCCAATCGAAGTCTCAATAACATACGGAATGTAGTTTTGATTGATTTCCGGATCAAAGTACTGCATCTTTTTACCAGAGAATTCCTGGTGTTGCTTTAAGTCGAAGTCGGTACGTGAGTGAATTCCTTCTACTTCTTTAAATCCAAATGGAAATTGAAACTCAATATCGGTTGCTGCATTGGCATAATGCGCCAATTTTAAATGGTCGTGGAAACGGTATTTACTTGTTGCTGTTCCCAACGAAAGATGCCATTTTAAGCGGCTTTCCTTCCAATGTTGAAACCACTCCATCTCAGTTCCTGGACGAATAAAAAACTGCATTTCCATTTGCTCGAATTCACGCATACGCATGATAAACTGACGAGCAATGATTTCATTACGAAACGCTTTTCCAATTTGTGCAATACCAAACGGGATTTTCATTCTTCCACTTTTTTGCACGTTCAGAAAATTCACAAAAATCCCCTGCGCAGTTTCAGGACGAAGATACACTGCATCCGAATCGTCTGCAACCGAACCCATTTGTGTACTAAACATCAAATTGAATTGGCGCACATCGGTCCAATTGCGAGTTCCACTTATTGGGCAGGCAATTTCATGAGCAACAATTAAATCGCGCATGGCATCTAGGTTATTGTCGTTCAATGCCTGATTCATAGCAGCTTCCAACTCGCTTGCCTTATCGGTTTTTCCTTTCTTTTCGTATTTCTCAATCTGCTCTTCCAAAAGTTGATCAGCACGGTAACGCTTCTTCGAATCTTTGTTGTCGATCATCGGATCGCTAAATCCATCCACATGCCCAGAAGCTTTCCAAACTTTGGGATGCATAAAAATGGCGGAATCAATTCCAACGATATTTTCGTTCATCTGCACCATCGACTTCCACCAGTATTCTTTGATGTTGTTTTTTAATTCAACTCCATTTTGTCCATAATCGTAAACAGCGCCAAGGCCATCGTATATTTCGGAAGATTGAAAAACAAAGCCATATTCTTTGGCATGAGCAGTCACTTTTTTAAAGAGTTCGTCTGGCTGAGACATAATTATTAAATTATTGATATGTGTTTTTGTATTGATTAATTTCTGAAAGCGATTCTATTGAAAGAGGGCTGATGAAATAAAATTAGCTTGGGCAAAACTAAGGAATTTGCCTTGGAGCTGTATACCTTTGTGAGATGCTTATTGTAGGAAATATTTTAGTCTCTGAAGACATCTTAGAAAAGAAATTTGTGTGCGATTTGAATGCATGCAAGGGAGCTTGTTGTGTTCAAGGCGATGCTGGAGCGCCATTGTTGGATGAAGAAACGGGGATTTTGGAGGAAGAATATGAAAACTTCAAGTCGTATTTGAGGCCAGAGGGTGTTGAAGCAGTTAGCCGTGATGGAGTCTTCACCATTGATTCGGATGGCGATTTGGTAACTCCTTTAGTTGGAAATAAGGAATGCGCTTACACTATTTTCGATTCAAAGGAAATTGCAAGTTGCGGCATTGAAAAGGCCTGGCTCGATGGCAAAACCACATTTAGAAAACCTATTTCATGTCACCTTTACCCAATACGCGTAAAGCAACTTGTGGATATTGAAGCGTTGAATTACCACAGCTGGGATATTTGCAAAGCCGCCTGCCAGTGTGGATCCCGTTTGGAAATTCCGGTTTACCGTTTTTTAAAGGATGCTTTAATTCGAGCTTATGGCGATGTTTGGTTCGCGCAATTGGAGGAAATTGGGCAGGAATGGAACAAACAAAAAAACAGCTAATACCATGCGAAATTTTTAGATTGAAACTTACAAACTATTCGTTGTGAAAAAGCGCGAACTTGCATGTTAGTGAAGTTGTAAACTATTGATTATCCATTTATTATCATGTTTGTAAGTCATTTTTCTAAGCAAAATGTCTCCAATGAGCATTGTTACAAAGAGCAACTAGTCAATGATTTCTAAGCATTCGTGTGGAATGTTAAAAACTGTGTCCATTTGTTAACAAAAACGGTTTGTTAATAGCCGATAACTAAACCACTTTTGCGCTATAC
>CAXNNF010000180.1:0-4079 GCA_964203455.1 Bacteroidia bacterium | reverse complement strand
TGTTCCATCGCCGAAATCCCAAGTATAATTGTCTGCACCGATGTATCCAGGAAAGAAATTCACCACATTAGAAGCATTGGCCGAATGCTCCCAAACAAATGAAAAATTGCAAGGATTCGCATTATACACTGCATCTAAGTTTATTGTATCACAAAAGGATGAAGTACATGCTCCATCAATCAAAGTCAAACACGTTATATAATAAGGATTGTATGATGTATACACATGCACGGGAGCGGGTTCCGTAGAAGTCACTCCATCCCCAAAATCCCAAATGAATTGCGCTCCCGAATAATTGGTAACGCTGCTAATATTAGAAAATCCAACCGGAAAACTTAAACCATTGGCGACATCTACCGAAGCGGTATACACAAATCCGGCAGTACACAAATCGCGCGAAGCAGATTCTCTCACCTTATTCAAAGCAAATGCTTTCATGTTTGCAATGGACTCACGCGAATTTTGCTGAGCAAGTGCATGAAATGAAATCAGCATAACTGCTGCAAAAATTTGTAATCCTCTAAGCATATAAATATGATTTATTTGATGAAGTATAATTGATCATCAAAACCAAAAGTAAATAAAAAATGCCATTCAAAAACGAATGGCATTTTAGGTAAAAACTTGATTCGGTTTTTATTCCGCATTTAAAAAAGGATAACGGTAATCGGTTGGTGGCACAAAGGTTTCTTTGATTGTACGCGGAGAAACCCAACGCAATAAATTAATCATCGAACCTGCTTTATCGTTCGTACCCGAACCTCGTGCACCACCAAAAGGTTGCTGTCCAACTACGGCACCTGTAGGTTTATCGTTGACGTAAAAATTACCCGCTGCATTGCGAAGTGCGAAGGTGGCCTCATCAACTGCATAACGATCTTGCGAAATAATGGAACCCGTTAATGCATAGATGGAAGTCTCATCAACAAGCTTCAAAGTTTCTGAAAACTTTGAAGCTTCGTATATATAAATAGTAACCACCGGACCAACAAGCTCCTCGCACATGGTAGTGTATTTGGGATCTTTGGCAACAATAACCGTCGGAGAAATGAAATACCCTTCCGATTTATCATACGTTCCGCCGGCAATGATCTCAACGCTTGGGTCATTCTTGGCTGCATCAATATAGGATGCCAGTTTATCGAATGATTTTTCATCAATAACAGCATTTATAAAATTCCCAAAATCGAACGTAGGCCCCATCTTGAATGAAGCAATGTCTTTTAATAAGTGCTCTTTCACCTCTGACCAGATATTATCTGGGATGTAGCAACGTGATTCCGCCGAACATTTTTGTCCTTGGTATTCAAATGCCCCACGCGAAATAGCGGTTGCAACCACAGCTGGATTTGCAGAATGATGCACCATAATAAAATCCTTACCGCCTGTTTCACCCACAATACGTGGATAGGTTTTGTAACGATGAATATTTTCACCAATCGTTTTCCAGATGTTTTGGAACACGCCAGTAGAACCGGTGAAATGAATTCCTGCAAAATCGGGATGCGTGAAAATGACATTTCCAGCCGTTGGACCACTAACAAAAATCAGGTTGATAACACCATCGGGAACACCCGCTTCTTTGAAAATATCCATCAAGACATTGGCCGCATAAATCTGTGTATCGGCAGGTTTCCAAACCACCACATTACCCATCATGGCAGCCGATGTAGGAAGATTACCTGCAATCGCCGTAAAATTGAAAGGGGTTAATGCAAACACAAATCCTTCCAACGGTCGTTGCTCAACCCGGTTCCAAATTCCAGCAGAGGAATCAGGTTGTTGCGCATAAATCTGACTCATGTATTGCACATTGAAGCGCAAGAAATCGATCATCTCACAAGATGCGTCAATTTCGGCTTGATATGCATTTTTCGATTGACCAAGCATGGTCGCTGCATTCAAGCGAGCACGGTATGGACCAGCAATTAAATCGGCCGCTTTTAAGAAAATAGCCGCACGGTTTTCCCAAGTCATCTTTTCCCAGTTCGACTTAGCTGCTAAAGCCGCATCAATGGCATCTTTCACATGTTGTTCGGTACCACGCGAAAATGTTCCTAAAACATGCTTATGCTTATGCGGTTGACGAAGTTCTATTTTGTGGTCAGTAAAAACATCCTTCCCTGCAATCACCATTGGGATATCTTTTTGCACCGACTGCAAATGATTCAGCATCGCTTTTAATTCAGTACGCTCGGGACTTCCCGGAGCATAATTCTTAACCGGCTCATTGATGGCCTTGGGTAGTTGAAAAAAACCTTTTATCATTTCGAAATTTTGAGCGGCTAAGGTAAAGAAAGATGAGAAAGCCACGAAGAAATTCTTCTTGCTGATGATTGATTTTTCATAACTTAGCACACTTATCTATAAGATGAAACTATGATTTCTGTCATCACCAACTATTTTGAGAAGCAGGCATTTGGAGTCTGCACCTGGTTGGGAGAGAAACTCCGCATGAAATCATCTCAAATCAGACTTTTCTTTATTTACGCATCCTTCATCACACTTGGTTCTCCTCTCATTGTTTACATCCACATGGCGTTTATTCTGAGAATCAAAAACATGATCCAAAGCAGCCGCACTAGAGTTTGGGATCTGTAATCCCGATAGCTATCGGGAGATGTACTGATATTTTTGGATGTGCTGTTAGTTTCGATAGCTTTCGAGATATTCAAAAAAATGCAAGATTAATCCCGAAGGGATTACAGTTTAATAAAATCAATAGCGATACGATACTATGCGACCCCATCGGGGTCGAACCCTATGGGTTTCACCCAAGTTTAAAACCGTGCAATTTCAAAGTAATGTATAGTGTAATTTCAATGTTAGTTTTTATTTTTATGAGTAAATAAAGTGCTTATGGAGCGAATTTGCATTTTGAAAAAAAAGAAAAAACTCCAACACAACATCTAAAATTCGATGTGATTTAAAACTTAAAATTACCAAGTAAATCATATAATAAAAAAGACTGGTCTTGGTTTGATTATTCTAACCTCAACCGAGGATGCTTAATTGCAAAGTATCTTCAGGAAGATCCACATTGACCTCACCCCCAGCCCACCCGCCACTATGTGGCCTCTCCCGCCTCATAGAGGTGCCTATGGCAAAGGGACCACTATGTGGCGGAGAAAGGGGAGAAGATGTTGCTAATATCAGCACATCAGCACATTAGCACATCAAAAATATCAGCACATCAAAAATCAGCACATCAATCATCATTGTTCCGATACTGTTTTTCCTTTGGGATATTCTACCGAATAGCTGTAACGGATTTTCTTGCTGTCATTTGGTTTGATGGTGTAATTCCAGAATAGTTTGCCGAATTCTTTGGTGTATTCTGCTCCTTGATAATCGAGAAGTTCTACTTTGATTTCGTCGCGGCGGCTAAGTGGAATTTGATCCAAGACTTCGATATCGATGGCGGCACCTTTGTTATTGCGGATGGTGGTTTCCCAAACGTAACTGTCTTTCTGAGAATCGGCGATGAATTTCTTGGACGATTTGTCAAGTACCCGAATGCGTTTTACAACAATACGTTCGTCGCGACCTAATGAAATGAGCAACGTATCGCTCGAAACAGAAGGGTTAAGTTGTGTTTGACCGATATACATATCGTCGAAAAAGATATTTGCTGGTCCAGCAAGCATATTGTATTTACCGTAATCTGTGATTTTTGCAAGTAAGAATGCGGCTTGTTCAATCTTAGGAACTATATGATATTTATAAGTTGCAGGAACATTGTATGTTTGAATTGCACAAATATGCTCTTTGCCGTCGGAAGGAATATTTTGTCTTGCTTCAATCTCGAATTCAACGTTGATTTCATTTTCGTTCACATTGACTTCATAGTTGTTTGGATTCGCTTCGTCATCTTCAGAAAGTGCACCTCTACTCATTTTCTTCGATTCAACCTGCATCATATTCATTGCCGCACCTGCATTTGGTGAAGTTTGAGGCTGAGGACGATATACGAAATAGTCGATATATTTAGGTGACATGATTGGTCGATTATTGTTGCTACTTGGGTTGGCTGTAGAAATGGTAATTTTTACGTCTTTCCAATCGTTTCCGGTGCTTTG
>CAXNNF010000179.1:0-4082 GCA_964203455.1 Bacteroidia bacterium | reverse complement strand
TAAAGTGCTCAATACATTGAAAAAACAGTGGCGTATTTTACCATTTAATGAGTTACTTAACCAAGCCCGCGCTTCGTTTGATGGCACTGATTTTACGCTCGAGTATTTGGAGATTTCCGATTCGGAGACACTAAAACCGCTATTCGATTATAACGAAAAGTCTGCTGTTGCTTGTGTGGCTGCTAAAATTGGTTCAGTTAGACTTATCGATAATTGCGAATTAACTAAGTAATATTATTGGGGATTCCATTGTTTTAAATTAGGTTTGTCGCTGTTTTATGAATATACAGGTTCTCAAATCAAAGATTCATCGGGTAACGGTTACTGAAGCCGATTTGAATTACATTGGAAGCATTACAATCGATCAAGATTTAATGGATGCCGCCAACCTAATCGAAAATGAAAAGGTGCAAATTCTCAACATGAACAATGGAGAGCGTATAGAAACATATGTAATAACAGGAGAAAGAGGTTCTGGAGTAATATGCATGAACGGGCCTGCTGCTCGAAAAGTAAGCGTTGGAGACGTCATCATTATTATTTCGTATGCTATGATGGAGTTTGAAGCAGCGAAAATTTTTACTCCTTGGGTAATTTTCCCAGACACATCAACAAATAGAATCAAATAAAATTTATGTTGAAGAAATTCTGGTCAGCTACTAAATACTATTTTTTTCTGGCCATTGGAATGATTGTTCTCTATTTGGTTTTTAAAGATGTAAACTTCGTTTGGATGTGGGATGAAATTAAGCGCGCACATTTTGAGTGGGTAATACTTTCTTTCTTTTTCGGAATTGTAGCCATGGCATCAAGAGCTTTTCGCTGGAAAATCATGTTGGAGCCATTAGGATATACGCCCAGTTTTGTAGATTGCTTTAATGGAGTCGCAATTGGGTATCTATCAAATATTGGTTTACCAAGGATGGGAGAGGTCATTCGCTGCAGCATTCTCAATCAAACCAATGGAATTCCAATTACAAAGCTTATTGGAACGGTAATTTTAGAGCGTGTAATTGATATTATTATGCTGTTAAGCCTGGTCTTGGTTGTATTTTTTTCGCAGATAGATCGATTTGGTAAATTTTTCATGACAGAAATTTTTGGAGATAAATTAGCAAAGATTTCATTGTTATTCAATGAATTTGGGGTAATTATCATTTCTGTTTTTGTAGTTTTTTGCATTGTTTCGTTTTTAACGATTCGATGGATTTTAAAAAAATATTCGAACAACAAAATCATTTTACGTATTTCTGAATTTCTGAAAGGTCTTTCTGATGGAATTATTACGCTTTTCAAAATGAAACGGAAGGGTGAGTTTATTTTTCATTCATTGTTCATTTGGGCCATGTATTTTGTCATGACCTGGGTTTGCGTTTTTGCTTATGATCCAACTTCTGCATTAAGTGCATTCGATGGATTATTTTTGATGGTGGTTGGGGGCTTGGGAATGACGGCTCCTGTTCAAGGTGGATTTGGAGCATTTCATTATTTGGTTGAAAAGGCACTTTTATTGTACGATATCAAGCCTTCTATAGACGCGATAACGGGATCAGAACTCCGTCCAGGTTTGGTATTTGCCACTATTGTTCACTCCACTCAATTTATAATGACGCTGATGCTTGGATTAACTGCCGTAATCCTTGTGGCGCTTAAAAAAAAGAAGAAAAATGCAAAAGAAGCAGCTTGATTTCATTGAAGATAAAGTAATTCCAAGCGATAAAATTGAGAAACAAGGTAACCTTTGGCGTTTTCTAGGCAATCGAATTGTTTTCACTAACGGCTGCTTCGATATTTTACATCGTGGACATATCGAATATCTCGCTGCAGCTGCAGATTTAGGAAGTAAATTAATTATTGGATTAAACAGTGATGCTTCCGTTGGCAGATTGAAAGGTGCTGGAAGACCAATAAATTCATTTCAAGATCGAGCTTTGGCTCTTGCAGCTTTGCGTTTTACAGATGCTATTGTTGAGTTTGATGAAGATACTCCTTTGCAACTAATTCGCATGGTAAAACCCGGTTTTTTAGTAAAAGGTGGCGATTACACCCATAGCGAGATTGTTGGTGCAAGTGACGTTGAAGCGAATGGAGGTGAAATTGTTATCATCTCTTTTACAGAAGGATATTCAACCACTTCTTTTCTTAAAAAAATTCAAGGTTGATTTTGGCGTTTGAAAACAGATTTTTTTTAATACGTTTGTAGTATCATATTTTGAAATGACTATCACACGTTTTCTAATTCTATTAATAATGCCATTGATGCTTATTCTTGCTTCCTGCAAAGGGAACCAGGAAAATAAACTCATTGGTGTTTGGAAGCAAACGCGTTTTGATGCCTTGCCTGAAGACCTTCCTTATTACGAATGGGAATTCACTTCCGACAATGATTTGATTAAGTATGAAGTCACTGAGCTAGAAAAGAAATTCAGTACTACTGGTCGTTGGGGATTCTCGAAAAACAATCGTTTAAATATTTCGAAGTTTGATATTGGATTTAATGGTGAATGGGAAATTGTAACGCTTAAGAAAGGCGTTCTGCGCATGGTGTTGAAAGTGTATGATGAAGATACCGGGCAAGGTGCTGGGCAAGTTTTGGTAGAATTCGTTCAAGAAAGATAATAGGACTTCTCAATTTTTCAAGCTCTCACTCGAGGGCTTTTTTTATTATGGCCAAAATCAAAACAAGTTTCTATTGCCAAAGTTGTGGGCAAGAATCACCGAAATGGCAGGGGAAATGTCCCAATTGCGGTGCATGGAATAGCTTTGCAGAAGAACTCGTTCAAAAAGATAAAGCCAAGAAAAGTTGGGTAAAAGGCGATTTGCCTGCTAAAGCACCTCAACCCGTTCGTATTACAGAAGTAGAGCAACATGCCGAAGTTCGGATTGACATGGGCGATAGCGAACTCAATCGAATCTTGGGTGGTGGGCTCGTTCCAGGTTCCCTGATTTTACTGGGAGGAGAACCTGGAATTGGGAAGTCGACATTGATGTTGCAAGTGGCAGTAAAATCCACAAAACTCAAAGTGCTGTATGTATCTGGGGAAGAAAGTGAACAACAAATTCGCATGCGTGCCGAACGCATTGGCATACAAAACCCAGACTGCTTTGTATTGGCAGAAACGGGTATGCAACGCATTTTCCATCACATTCAGCAAGTACAACCTCAACTGTTAGTGATTGATTCAATTCAAACACTTCAAACCGATACTATCGAATCTTCTCCCGGAAGCGTTTCTCAAATTAGAGAATGTACAGCAGAACTATTGCGCTTCGCCAAAGAAAGCTCTACTCCAGTAATGCTGATTGGCCATATCACCAAGGACGGACAAATTGCTGGACCAAAAATCCTCGAACACATGGTAGATGTGGTGCTGCAGTTTGAAGGCGACCGCAATCACTTGTATCGCATTGTTCGGTCAGTGAAAAATCGTTTTGGCTCAACTGCCGAAATGGGTATTTACGAAATGGCTGGCGAAGGTCTCCGGGAAGTGGAAAACCCTTCTCAAGTATTGCTTTCGCAGCTCGATGAACCCTTTTCTGGAATAGCCATTTCGGCCACTATGGAAGGCGCTCGTCCGATGTTGGTAGAAACACAAGCATTGGTAAGCACAGCAGTTTACGGAACACCTCAACGCTCAGGAACTGGCTTCGATCTAAGACGACTGAACATGCTCCTAGCTGTAATTGAAAAACGCTGCGGATTTAAGCTCGGTCAAAAGGATGTATTTCTCAATATCACCGGAGGAATTCGCGTTGAAGATCCTGCGATCGATTTAGGAGTTATTTGCGCCATTCTTTCGTCGGATTTGAACATGCCTATTCCAACAAAGACCTGTTTTTGTGGGGAAGTAGGATTGAGTGGTGAAATTCGACCGGTTAGTCGCGTAGAGCAACGAATTGCGGAAGCAGCACGTATGGGATTTGCGCAAATTCTGGTGTCGGATTATAACTTAAAAGGAGTCAACACCGGAAAGTTTGGTATCCGCGTAATTCCGGTGAAGAAAATAGAAGAAGCGTTTCAGGTGCTTTACGGATAAATCAATCCTTAAAAAACTTGCGGCCGTGTTCATCAACATAGCCCA
>CAXNNF010000178.1:0-4088 GCA_964203455.1 Bacteroidia bacterium | reverse complement strand
TTTTTCTGGCGTTACGAAGATGGAACCTATTCCGATACGCTTGATGGTAACACCAAACCTAGCGCATTAACAATTCCAGCTCAGTCGTTCCAAGATTCTTTAATCATTGAAGGTAGTTTTACTGTTACAGGAATTGGTAAGATTAAAAGTAGTTATACAATTAATTGTTTTCTTAAATAATTCAACGCAGCATACGAAGCCATTGTAATGTTGCGCTCTCGATTTATACTAAACTGGAATTTCTTTGCTTCGGTAAAATCCTTTCCTGCTATGGCTATCCAAACACTTCCGACCGGATTACCGTCTTTATCAGCACCCGGTCCGGCTACTCCAGAAACGGCAATAGCAAAATCGGAATTGAATTTTTGGATTGCTCCATGAGCCATTTCTCGAACAACTTCTTCACTTACAACTCCATAATTAGCGAGCGTTTGAGGATTAACTCCTAAAACATCCACCTTCATTGTATTAGTATACACAACCGCTCCACCCACAAATGCATCGGATGCACCCGGTATGCTGGTTAACAAATGAGCTATATTTCCACCGGTGCAGCTTTCCGCAAGCGACAAGGTTTTCTTATCCTTACGAAGTTTCTCTAATAGAATAGCCTCTATGGTTTGATCTCCCTCTCCATATATATGTTGGCCTATGAGATTATACAATGAAGTTGATTGATGTTGAACTTCAGATGCTACTTGCAATTCATTTTCGCCAAAGGCACTTATTCTCAATCGAACCATTCCTGGGCTTGGTAAATAGGCAAGCTTCATGTGTTTGGGCAAAGCGTCTTCCCAATCTGTTATCATTTCCGAGAGCATACTCTCTCCAATGCCCTGGGTTAAAAATGTACGGTGCACAATAACAGGTAAAGAAAAAGTATCTCGGATTTTAGGAATTACCTGAGTTTCCATCATGGTTTTCATCTCATAAGGAACACCTGGCATGGACATATAATAAACATCGTCTTTTTCGAACCACATGCCCGGCGCTGTTCCATTGTAATTCACAATGAGTTCGCAACGTTCTGGAATTTCGGCTTGCTTGCGATTGATTTCGGTTACTTCTCTTCCAAAACTTCGAAACAACTTCTCAACTTGGGCATATTGCAAATCGCTGAATGTTAAACCACCACCAAAATAATCGCACAAAGTAGCTTTGGTAATATCGTCTTTAGTTGGCCCTAAACCGCCTGTTATCAATACGATATTGGCGCGTTTCGATGCTTCATGTAATGCAGCTAAAATATGTTCACGATTATCGGAGACTGAGGTTATCTGTTTCACTTTTACTCCAATTGCATTAAGCGCTTGAGCCATCCAAGCGGAATTGGTATCAACGATTTGTCCAATTAAAATTTCATCGCCTATGGTAATAATTTCTACAAGCATCTTTTCTTAATTAATTGTGTTGATTAATCGAACAGATTGGCGTTCTGTTTTAATATGAATCTGCATTCCTCCATAATTTCAGCAACAATTTCAGCCGCCGGTTTAATCTCGCGAATCAGTCCACTCACCTGCCCTATTTCCAATTCGCCTTCTTCCATTTCACCCTCAAACATTCCTTTTTTAGCTCTGCCCCTACCCAACATTTCCAATAATTCTTCGTTCGAAGCTCCCGTTAATTCGGCCTGTTGAATGCGTTCGGCAAATGCGTTTTTTAAAAGTCGTACAGGTGTTAAAGATTTCAACGAAAGTTTGGTTTCTCCTTCTACTGCATGGATGATTTTACTTTTAAACGCTTGGTGCGCCGAAGATTCGGGCGTTGCAACGAAACGACTTCCAATTTGAACTCCTTCCGCACCCAAGGCAAAACAAGCAGCCATTTGAGCTCCATTTCCAATGCCTCCAGCTGCAATAACCGGAATACTAACTGAATTTTTTATCATGGGAATTAGCACCAAGGTTGTGGTTTCTTCCCGACCGTTATGTCCACCTGCTTCAAATCCTTCTGCAACGATTGCATCCACTCCGGCAGCTTCACATTTCATGGCAAATTTGGTATTGGCAACAACATGCACAACGGTAATACCTCGATCTTTTAACCAACTTGTCCATGTTGCAGGATTTCCAGCTGAAGTAAAGACAATTTTAACTCCCATTTCTACAATGATATTCATATGCTCTTCGATGTTGGGATACAACAAAGGCACATTCACTCCAAATGGCTTGTCTGTAGCGGCTTTACACTTAGAAATTTGCTCTCTTAAAACTTCTGGATACATTGATCCAGCGCCTAACAAACCTAAACCTCCAGCATTGCTCACAGCCGAAGCCAATTCCCATCCACTGCACCAAATCATTCCTGCCTGAATAAGCGGATATTGAATACCTAAAAGCGAGGTAATGCGATTTCCCATAGAGTATTTTTGTTATTGCAAAGGTAATTTCAATCTCGAATAATCATCCTGTAAATAAATTTTTACCGCCTCATTCAGATATTCCTAAAAACACCGCTTACTCTGCTTCAAAACACTATTTTTGCAAATCGTTTCAAACTTAAAGCATGAAAAAAGACAAGGTTATTTTTGAACTTATAGATGAAGAACTTCATCGTCAAACTGTTGGTATAGAACTTATTGCATCCGAAAACTATGTGAGTAATCAGGTAATGAAAGCCGCTGGTTCTATATTAACTAACAAGTATGCCGAAGGACTTCCGGGCAAACGTTATTATGGTGGTTGTCAATGGGTTGATGAAGTTGAAAATGTTGCTATTAACCGTTTAAAAACCTTATTCAATGCAAGCTGGGCCAACGTTCAGCCGCATTCTGGAGCACAAGCCAATGCAGCTGTAATGCTTGCCTGCTTGAATCCGGGCGATAAAATTTTGGGCTTTGATTTAAGTCACGGAGGACATTTAACACATGGTTCGCCTGTTAATTTTTCAGGTAAATTATATTCTCCATCATTTTATGGTGTGGAAAAAGAAACCGGCTTGATTGATTGGGATAAAGTGGAGAAAACGGCGAAGAAAGAAAAACCGAAAATGATTATTTGTGGAGCTTCTGCATACAGTCGCGATTGGGATTATGTGCGTTTACGTGCCATTGCCGATTCTGTTGGTGCATTGCTTCTTGCCGATATCTCGCATCCTTCTGGTTTAATTGCTAAAGGATTATTAAACGACCCACTTCCACATTGCCATATTGTTACCTCAACAACACATAAAACCCTTCGTGGACCGCGTGGTGGTGTCATTATGATGGGACAAGATTTCGAAAATCCATTCGGAGCAAAAACACCCAAAGGAGATTTACGCATGATGTCGGCACTGCTCGATTCAGGTGTTTTTCCTGGAACTCAAGGTGGACCATTGGAACATATTATTGCAGCCAAAGCAGTTGCATTCAATGAAGCACTGAGCGATGATTTCATGAAATACATCATTCAAGTTCAGAAAAACGCTCAACTCATGGCTAATGCCTTAATGAAAAAAGGCTACAATATCATCTCTGGTGGAACCGATAACCATTTGATGTTAATTGACATGCGCTCAAAAAACATCACAGGTAAAGAAGCTGAAATTGCTTTAGGAAAAGCCGATATTACTGTGAACAAAAACATGGTCCCATTCGATGACAAATCACCATTTGTAACATCTGGAATTCGTGTTGGAACAGCTGCTATCACTTCAAGAGGAATTACGGAAAAAGAAATTCCGCAAATTGTTAATTGGATCGATGAAGCAATAGTTAATCACGCCGACGATAAAAAACTTGCAGCAATTGGAAAAAAAGTAAATAAATTAATGGAGGAATATCCTCTTTTTGCTTGATCTTTATTTAACTTAACTAAAAATTCTGGTCATGATTCGCGCTAACGATCCAAACCTTCGCTCTTGGGTTCCCATTCCAGAAGATTCAGACTTCCCTATTCAGAATCTTCCATTAGGAATTATTTGCATGAATGAATACTATCACGTTGCAATACGCATTGGCGATTATGTGCTCGATTTGGCGGTTCTCAATAAAAGTGGTTTACTTGGAGTTGATTTCATTCAAGAAATTTTCGAGCAAGATTCTATAAATGCATGTATTGGACTTGGAAGAGAAATGATGCGCGATTTAAGAAATCGTGTTTCTC
>CAXNNF010000177.1:0-4103 GCA_964203455.1 Bacteroidia bacterium | reverse complement strand
TTTTGCCATACCTGCGAAAATAAAAACAAGCGCAACCTGAATTTCAAAAGCTAAAACGCTCCAACGCGGAATCAGTTCAACACGAATTGAGGGATTTCTGATTAAGTCGATAGAAAACAAGCGATTTGCTGGCGATAATGAAAGCATCAAGGCCATCAACAAAACAAAATAGTAATAGCTTAAGTAATTCGCTTGGTCGATGAGAGAAATGTAGGCGAACAGGAGTGTGAAAAACAGGGTGTTTACTCTAAAAAACCAGCCAGCTGCGAGCATCAATGCCGAAACAAAAAGCAGGGAAAAAATAAAATACATTCCAAAGCCAGAAAGGGGTTGAATCCAATTCAAACCTGGATATGTGAAATAATATTCGGGTTGAATATATAATTCGGATACCCTTCCACCAAAAATCATGTACAAGGACCAAAGTGCCATAGACAAACCGAAAGCAACACGAAAGGCAACGAGCGAATCTAGTGGCACAGGCCTAAAGAGTTCTGAAGTCCACCTTTGAATTAGTGATTCGTTTGAACCGTTGACGGAATCAGTATTCATTTGTTCTGTTTGAGTTGCTGAAAGTACATGAATTTAAATGAAAAATGAAAAATGAATTTCGGTTTGTATTAGAGCTAATTCAAACATCCTAATTTTGTTACTTTACCAAAACAGATTATGCGCCTTTTTATAGTTCTACAATTTTTACTCGCCTCCACTTTGTGTGTTTTTGGACAAGCACCCAAAATGCGTTTGGGTTTTACAGCAGGTCCAACTATTGGCTTGGCTTCAGAAGAATCTCAATTAAGTTCTCAGTTTTTTATAGTAAGTAGAGCCGGTTTTCAGGGTGGAATTACAAACTCCATTGAACTTGGCGAGCACTTTTTTGCATCGGTAGGCGCAAGTTATTCCATTCAATCATTTGCCCTTCGACAAACTAGCGCACCGGCTGTTGGTGTGGATGCCCGCTTTCTTTCGCATAATTTGGAATTCCCAATTATGCTCGGATTTTCTGGATACATAGGTTCATTAAGACATCGCGAGTTTGTTGGTGCTGGATTACAACTTAATTTGAACTACCGGCAAAACGTGAAACTCAGTGGTGACAGTTCAAGCACCTTAGATTATAGTACAACAACTTCACAAAACAAAAGCGCGTATCCAGTTCTTATTGCTGGATTTGAAGTAGGTTCTGTTTTTAAAAATGATGCCGCCTTGTATTTTGGAGCAACTTTCCGTTATGGCTTGCAAGATGTGTATTCAGGTAGTTTTAATGCTGCCAGATTTTCTAATCAAGTTGCAACATACAGCGGATCGTATCTAGGCATTGGCATCACGTATTATTTACCAAGATATTCTTACTGGTTTAAGCGAGAATTTATTTATTAACGCAAAATCCAATCGGCGGGGTTCAGTTTGGTTTTGCCTTTCCAAATTTCGAGATGCGCCTCCGACTTATTGCCACTGTCGTCGCGGTCGGCAATGCCTATTGATTGACCTGCACTTACTTTTTGTCCTTTAGAAACTGATGCAGATGCGAGGTTGCTATAAACAGTCAGGTATTCTCCATGCTTGATGATGATGGCCATATTGGCTCCGGGAATTGAGATAACTCCGGAAACTTCACCCGCAAAAATGGACTTTACTGAAGCTCCAGCATTGGTTGAAATATCAATTCCATTGTTGTTTGTACTGATCCCTTTTAATACAGGGTGTGGATGCGTACCGAAGGATTCGGATATAACACCACGGTCGACCGGCCAAGGCAAACGTCCTTTGTTGGATTCAAACTTTCCTGATAATGCACGTGTTTCAGTTGTTACACGCATTTCGGGTTCTTTGGGTGTTTCGGGAACAGGCTTGCCTTCGGAAACGGCTTTTTTACGATTAGCTTCCGACTTGGCCTTTGATTTTGCTTCCGCACTACTACGTTCTTTGGCAATTTCTCTTTCTATGATACGTTGAATTGATCCATCCAACTTTCGGGCATCTGCGCGTTTTTTCTCAAGGTCTTTCTTTAGCGTTTTCTCTTTCTTTTTGAGACCCGATAATGTTTGTTCTTGCTCTTTCTTTTCAATATTCAGCTCTTTTTTTTCACGCTCTTCCGATCCCAGCAAATCGCGCTTAGTAGATAAATCCGCTTTAAATTGCTTTACTCTGCCATCCAGTTCTCGCTGCGTTTCTTCAATTAATAAAGCTTGCTCGCGTCTGTAGCTATTATATTTTCGTAAATAATACAAACGCTTATAGGCTTGTTGAAAGTCATTTGCCGAAAACAAAAGCATTAATGCCGACTCTTGATTACGGGTTAAATATGCCTGACGAATTAACTTACCGTAAGAGGTTCTAAGCCGATTGAGGTCGGTTTGAAGTTCAAGAATACTCTGTCCATCATTTTGTATTGATGAATTAAGCAAATTCACCTCTTGCTGAATGGCATTAATTAATCGCTTGCGGTCATCGAGTTTTTTATTGAGGATATTTAACTGACTTAAACTGAGCTTTTTATTTTTCTTCGTTTCAGAAATGAGCTTGTTTGTGATGTCAATTTCATTTTGAAGCGCCTTTTTTCTTCGCTCAAGTTCAGAACGGCTCGTTTGGGAAAAAGCCGAAAGTCCAGACCAAAAAATGAATAAAACGATGAGAAGATACTTAGTTGCCCGGAACATAATTTTCTGGAATATTGAAAGGCAGATTCAGCTCCTTATTGATCGTCATTCTGGAATATTCCAAATCAATTTTTACATGTTTATCGGCTTGAGCAGTAATAGTTAACTTATTGGGCATACTTAATTCATCTACGTTTTCGAATTGCAAATAGTTTACCGTGAACTTCCGAACCGGTCGATAGTCTTGCATTTACATACGGACAATTTTATTTTGTATGGAAGAAAACCATATTTCCTGCGTTAGAATTTGTGGAATCTCTAAATCTATGTCTCTACGTATTCTTCGTTTTTTTAAAGTGCTTAATACAAACTCTGTGTTTTCTCTATCTCTAATGTATTGCTCGATGGAGTAATGCAAATAGACATTTCCAAGAAGAATTGCTTGAATCATTTTAAAATTGACTTCGATTTGAAGCAATTCATTCAAATATTTGAAATCTCCTTTAAAATACGTTCCATTAATTCGATTAATAAACTTGAGTGAATCGGGAGTAATAAGAACACGTGCAACTTCAATTCCTAAGGCCGGCGAAATGCTAATCCAAATGGCACTGTCTTTCTTGATGCGGAGGTTTGCAGAAAATGAATTGGTTTGGTTGTTAATGTCCGAATCAACTGAAATTTTTGCCCCAAACCATTGTATTGGAGCATCAGCAATTTGCATGGCCCGAGAAAGACTATCGGAGCTTGAAATACCTGTTCCAATAATGCTAGTTGGAGCATTAATAGGTTTGTTCGCAATTGTTTTTTTTGAACGGCAAGAACTTGCTAAGACCAGCAGGGATATCAAAAAACTATGTACTATAAAGACCCGCATTCTCATTAAAAGATGTATTTCTTCTGGGCAATTTTCAATTCAATCTTATCGCTTACTCCACCCAATTCTTTCGCACGATTCCAAAAATCAAGAGCATCTGCCGTTTTCCCTTGTTTAATTAAAATATCGCCTTTGTGCTCCATGATGGTGCCGCTTTTGATTCCACCATTTTCGATGGCTTTGTCAATCCAAATGGAAGCATTTTCTAAATCATCCATTTCAAAAAGTATCCACGCGAACGTATCTTGAAAAGAAGAACTACCTGGTTCAAGTTCGTTGCATTTTTCGGAAAGTTGTTTTGCTCTATTCAGATTTTCCTTGCGGAGTGAGAGATAATAAGCAAAATTATTCATCACGTATGTATTGCTCGAATCGAACTTTAAAGCCATTTCATACGATTCGTCACTTTCTTTATATTGTTTGGTATAATTATAACAATCGCCAAGTGAAGAAAAAAACTGCGATGAGAGCGGCGCATTAGATGTTGTAACATTCGCTCCCGCTTTTAATGACTCAATGGCTTTTTCGTATTGCTTAAGCTGAATTGCTGCAATTCCATTGTATAAGTAAACGGTGGGTTGATATGGAAATAATTCCATGGCCTCTTTGCTTAAATCAAACATATT
>CAXNNF010000176.1:0-4105 GCA_964203455.1 Bacteroidia bacterium | reverse complement strand
ATTCAACAATTGTGTAAAATGCTGATTAGCATGGGCGCCAAAATTTCGGGTGTCGGTTCCAATTTATTGACTATTGAAGGTGTAAAAGAATTAGGTGGTTGCGAACACCGCATGTTGCCTGATATGATTGAGATAGGCTCTTTCATTGGACTTGCAGCAATGACCCAAAGCAATATCCGAATTAAGGATACTGGTTACGATCATCTAGGAATGATTCCCGATGTGTTTCGTCGTTTGGGCATTGAGCTTTTTCGTGATGGTGATGATATTGTAATTCCAGAACAAGAGAGTTATACCATCAATAAATACATCGACGGATCCATATTAACGGTATCCGATTCTCCTTGGCCAGGATTTACTCCCGATCTTTTGAGTATTATTTTGGTGGTTGCTTCACAAGCAAATGGAAGCGTGTTGGTTCACCAAAAAATGTTCGAGAGCCGTTTGTTTTTTGTCGACAAACTCATCGATATGGGAGCTCAAATTATTTTATGTGATCCACATCGGGCCACTATTATTGGATTGAATCGTAAGTACAAACTTCGCGGCATTCGAATGACTTCTCCCGATATTCGCGCAGGTGTTTCCTTATTAATTGCAGCACTTTCTGCTGAAGGAACGAGCATTATCGATAACATCGAACAAATTGATCGTGGGTATCAAAATATCGACACGCGTCTTCAAGCATTAGGTGCTCAGATTAAACGTTTTTAACTAAATGATTGATTTATAGAAAACAAGGAGCTTTGTCAGAACAATTTTTCCTTAATATTTTTTTAAGGCTTAATATTTGTTCTCAAAATTTATAAATTTGAACTATGAAAAAACTAAATTTATTACTCGTAATTGCGGCATTCACATTTATTCTAGGTGGCGCATTTTTAAACGGACAAAGTCAAAAATCATCAAACCAAAATCCACCAACAGGTGTTCAAATTGGTAACGTGGCTCCGGAGTTAACACTTTCAAATCCAGAAGGAAAAGAAATAAAATTGTCATCTCTACGTGGCAAAGTGGTACTCATCGATTTTTGGGCTTCATGGTGTAAACCTTGCCGCATGGAAAATCCAAATGTGGTGAACGCATACAATAAGTATTCGAAAATGAAATTTAAAGGCGCCAAAGGTTTTACTATCTATAATGTTTCATTGGACATGAAAAAAGACCCTTGGCTTGCCGCAATTAAGAAAGATGGATTAGTGTGGGAAAATCATGTAAGCGATTTAGGAGGTTGGGGATCTAAAGCTGCTGCACTTTATGGAATTAACAGTATTCCAGCAAACTTTCTTATTGATGCAAATGGAGTTATCTTAGCAAAGAATTTAAGAGGCCCGGCTCTTGAAACAGAACTCGATAAGTATATTAAGAATTAATAAAATTGAATTATTTCATACCCTGACAAATCTTTGTCGGGGTTTTTTATGCTTCAATATTTTAACGTCTTATCGCATTCTGTCATATTGTCCTTAAGGACTTGATGGCACTATCGTTGCCAAAAGGCAGAATTCTTAACAATGCGTAAGCGAATACGAAATTTTTTTACAAACATGAGCCAGCAAGGAAATCACACTCCCAACGAAAATCCAATTGATTTATCTCAATCCAACGAACAACCAATAAACTCTAAAGAAAATATGGTGGTTGATTCGGAAGTTAACTCGGAGGAATCATTAAATCCTGATAATATATATAGTGAGAATAAAGATGACGAATGGCAATTGAAATTTGCAGAAATGAACGATCGTTATCTTCGTTTGTATTCTGAATTTGATAATTATAGAAAACGTAGTGCCCGAGAGCGCGTTGAGTTTTCAAAAACTGCTGCATCTGACACTTTTACTGCCATTCTGCCCGTATTAGACGATTTTGATCGTGCTGCAAAAGCAATGGAAAATGCTGATGACATTGCTGTTGTAAAAGAAGGAATGCAACTTATTTATCACAAATTTAGAAATATACTTATCTCTAAAGGTTTGGAGGAAATGAACGCGCAGGGCGAGACGTTCGATGCCGATTTTCATGAAGCCATTACATCCATTCCTTCGCCCGACGATTCCATGAAAGGTAAAGTGGTTGATGAAGTTGAAAAAGGATATTCACTCAATGGCAAAGTAATTCGTTTTGCCAAAGTAGTAGTTGGAAGTTAATTATTGAGAAATTCAACATGGCAAAAAGAGATTATTACGAGATATTAGGAGTTTCTAAGAACACGGATGAAACGGAATTAAAAAAGGCTTATCGAAAGATGGCTGTTAAATATCATCCCGATAAAAACCCCGACGATAAAGAAGCGGAAGAGAAATTCAAAGAAGCAGCCGAAGCATATGATGTTTTAAGCAATCCGGATAAACGAGCTCGATACGATCGCTTTGGTCATCAAGGTGCGGCAAGTTCAGGCGGCGGCGGCGGTTATGGTGGTGGAGGAATGAACATGGATGATATCTTTAGCCAGTTTGGAGATATCTTCGGTCAATCAGGTTTTGGCGGTGGATTCGGTGGCTTTGGCGGCGGTCAGCAACAAGGACGACGTGTTCACAAAGGCACAAATCTTCGTATTAAAGTAAAACTTACCTTAGAAGAGGTTGCTACTGGTGTTGAAAAGAAGATTAAGGTCAACAAGTTCGTGCCTTGTAAAACGTGTACAGGAACAGGTGCAGATAAAGGTTCATCATTCAATACATGTAATACATGCAAGGGCGCTGGTAGAGTAACACGCATAACCAACACCATTCTTGGTCAAATGCAAACGGCTTCAGCTTGTCCCGCATGCGATGGAGAAGGAAGAACAATTGCAAGTAAATGCAAAACGTGTTCAGGAGATGGAATCCTTCGAGACGAAGAAGTGATTAGCATCAACATACCTGCTGGGGTTGGAGAAGGAATGCAACTCAATGTTGCAGGACGTGGAAATGCTGCTCCACGCGGTGGAGTCTCCGGCGATTTATTAGTGAGCATTGAAGAAGTGGAACATCCTGAACTTAAAAGAGATGGCACAAATCTTTACCACGATTGCTACATCAGCTTTTCTGATGCTGCTTTAGGAACTTCCATCGAAATACCCACTCTTGAAGGAAAGGCCAAGTTTAAAATTGATCCAGGAACTCAAAGTGGCAAAGTTTACCGACTTCGTGGCAAAGGTCTTCCAGAAGTGAATGGTTACGAAAGAGGCGATTTACTTGTTGATGTAAATGTTTGGACACCACAACAGCTAAGTCCAGAAGAAAAGCAGATTTTGGAAGGATTGAGAACTGCCGCTAATTTTACTCCTCAACCGGGAAAGAAAGAGAAGTCGTTTTTTGATCGCATGAAGGAGTATTTCCACTAAATTTAAATTGCTATATATTTGACGGCCACGATGTGGCCGTTTTTATTATGTCTACACCCTTATTTGAAGCCCGCAATATTTCCAAGTATTACGGAAATTATTGTGCAATAAACGATGTGAGTATTGCTGTTGAACAAGGAGTCATTTTTGGTTTACTTGGTCCAAACGGTGCAGGAAAAACATCCTTGATTCGCATCATCAATCAAATTACCATTCCCGATTCTGGAAGTTTGTTTTTTAAAGGCGAACCAATGAATCTTTCGCATGTGCAACGTATCGGGTATTTGCCTGAAGAGCGAGGTCTCTATAAAAAAATGGAGGTAGGAGAACAATGCATGTATTTGGCTCGCTTACGCGGACTTGAAAAAAATGAAGCGAAGCGTCGTCTTCGTATTTGGTTCGAAAAGTTTGAAATGCAATCGTGGTGGAATAAGAAGGTGGAAGAGCTTTCGAAAGGAATGGCTCAAAAAGTTCAGTTTGTCGTTACCGTTTTGCACGAACCCGAATTGTTGATTTTCGATGAGCCATTCTCGGGTTTCGATCCAGTAAATGCAGCAATCATTCGCAATGAAATTCTCGATTTAAGTAAAAAAGGATCAACCATCATCTTCTCTACACATCGAATGGAAACCGTTGAGGAGTTATGCGATAGTATTGCGCTTATTAATAAAAGCAAGAAAATTCTAGACGGCAAAGTGCGCGATATCCAAAATCAATTTCGGAATAATACGTTCGAAATGATATTTCGTGGTAACATGCTTTCTTTTACAACCGCGCTTT
>CAXNNF010000175.1:0-4112 GCA_964203455.1 Bacteroidia bacterium | reverse complement strand
TTTTATTTCTGTTTTGAAAATAAGTTCTGGAATATATTTAAAATCTATGGAAGTTCTTTTTGCGGCGCTGGGATTTTTTTATAATTTGCCGGCTTGTTTCTAGATTATTCAATAATAATAAATTAACAATCGGGGTGTTAATTTTTCATAGATTTGCCACCGAATAAATCGGGGATTACTTCCGAAGTCCTTTTAAGATTTGAATAATTTATTTTCTTAAGATGAAATTAAATAAATCGCAGAGAAATGTCCTGACCTTGGGGATAGGTTTACTTGTTATCTGTGGATTTTTTTTCCTGATGGCCCAGCGAAACGAAGGTCCCGTTTTCGAGTTGAATTTGGCAATCGCTGAGCCGGTAATCAAAATTATCGATGCTGACACGACACAGGAAAGCAAATTGGATTCTACTACATTTGAAGAAGATTCCTCGGTATTTTCAACAGATACTTCAGCTCAAAATGGTGTCGCCGATTTACCAGAGAGGAAGAGAATTTTACTAATTGGAGACTCTCAATTAGAGGGACTTCGAGTGCCTATTTACAATTATTGCGTTTGGAATAAATGTAACCTTGCGGCCTCTGTTGTGTGGTACGGTTCTACAACGAAACAGTGGGGAACTACAGATACTCTTAATCACTATTTGAATAGGTATAAGCCTTCTTTTGTTTTTATAGCACTTGGTTTGAATGAGTTATTTGTAAATGATTTAGCAAAGCGAAGAGATTATATTTCCGCTATCAAAAACAAACTTCTTTCTAAGGGCATCCCTTATTTTTGGATTGGTCCCGCAGCCTGGAAACAAGACAAGGGTGTTATTGGTATTATGAAGGAATTGAATGGCAATTTGTTCTTGGATTCCTCACAGTTGAATTTAGAAAGAGCTGAAGATAACAGACATCCATCTCGAAGTGCAGCTTGGGTTTGGATGGAAGAAGTTTCGAAGTACATAACTTCAAATGGAATAATTGATTTTTCATTAAGGGGCGAAAGGATGTCGAAAATGAAGGACTCTCCATTTATTCTATTAAAGCAATGATTACCGTTGATTGGCAATGGATTTCCAATTTGTTTTTGTACAACGAAGAGTCGCCATTATTGTATCATTCTGGTTTTTTCCTCTTTATTTTTTCATTGTTTCTTGTTTTTTATGGCTTGGTCTTAAGAAAAGACTGGCTTCGCAGCGCCTTACTCATTTTATTTGGATTTTACATCTACTATAAGGCAAGCGGGGTATTCTTGGTTTTGCTCATTGCAACTATAAGTGGTGATTATTATTTTGCTAAATGGATTACGAATTCGCAAACAAAAATTCGGAAGAAGGCGCTGCTAGTCACTTCGATTTTGTTTAGTCTCTCCTTCTTGATGTATTTTAAATACAAGAATTTTTTCTTGGAAAATATAAATGCAATTGTTGGTTCTGAATATTCACTTGAAAAATTAATACTGCCGATAGGTATTTCATTCTATACTTTTCAATCGATTAGTTTCATCGTTGATATTTATTCCAACAAAATTGTGCTTCCGAAGTATAGGGATTATTTACTTTACATGACGTTTTTCCCACACTTGGTTGCAGGTCCCATAGTTCGAGCGCGCGATTTCATGCCTCAATTGAAGAGTTACGTTAAAATTACCGTCAGTGATATCAAAGAGGCTACTTATCTCATAATTAAAGGTTTTGTAAAAAAGGCAATTATTGGAGATTTTGTAGCTCAATACAGTGATCTGATTTTTGATGATCCGAAGTTGTATTCTTCTGCGGAACAGCTTGTTGGAATGCTATGTTATACACTGCAGATCTTCTGTGATTTTAGCGGTTACACCGATATGGCAATAGGTATTGCGCTATTGTTAGGTTATAGATTGTGTGCCAATTTCGATTCGCCTTACAAGTCGTTGAACATTACTCAATTCTGGAGGAAATGGCATATATCCTTGTCGTCTTGGTTGCGTGATTACATTTATATTCCTTTGGGTGGAAATAGAAGAGGGTTGTTGTTACAGCTTTTGTTCCTTCTTATTACCATGTTGGTTGGAGGGTTTTGGCATGGAGCAAATTGGAAGTTTGTTTTTTGGGGCGCCGGTCATGGCTTACTATTGATTGCCCACAAGATGATTGCGATCTATTGGAAAGATAATTATTATGCAAGTACTCGAATATTCAAATTTCTAAGTTGGTTTTTGACTTTCTCGGTAGTCTCTCTATTATGGGTTCCTTTTCGTGCCAGCTCGCTTGATGATGCATTGTTCATTTATACCAGTCTTTTTAGCGGTATTGATTTGAAAATGATTTATGGATTGATGCAAGCCAATGAAGAATTAGTTGTTTTCATTGCATTGGGATTTGCTTTTACAGGCTTGAATGCAGCAATGAAAGAAAGAATGAAGAAGTGGTTTGTACGTCAGGATTTTATTGTTATTACAATTATTTTTATAGTCTTAATTCAGGTCATGTTTCAATATCAGGCAGCTACAGTAGAGCCTTTCATCTATTTTCAGTTTTAATTGAACAGTGTTATATTCAACTGCATCCCAAAACGATGCGAGGCATTATCGTTGAAATGAATAATCCCATCCTTGAAAGAGTGTGAGACTATTAGAAGACGCGTTTTTCGACTCCAAGTCACAAGATAATTACTGAAAAATCTACGGCCGCGGATTATTAAACGGAACGGCCTGCCCATTGACAAAAGGAGCAATGTCAATAATCGGATAATATTTCCATTTGCCTTCTTCGAATTTAAATCCGTCGTAGCTGCCGTCGGGACCGTATTCAGGATAGAATCCTTCATAGATTGACTCTCTCGGTGCTAAGTGGTCCACGATAATGGTCTGTTCTTTTTCGTAATATTTTAACGAGCAGGTAACTTGATCGCCGTATTCGAAAACAACGCGCTTCGGATTTTTGTCTTTTACTTCGAAATAATTTCCGCCGAATTTGCAACCACCGCCGCTGATGGTTAAAATATCAAGCAGTTTATAATTAGAAAGATTGTCCTTTGAATTAAACCCTAAAAGCGCGTAAGCTTCTGGATCTTTTCTACCTTTTTTCATGGGTGCAATGGCGTAATAAAGCGCTCCAGTCCACTTCTCTTCAGGATATACCTTCGTTTCCCATTTAGGAAGGTTTGTGGGCTTGAAATTGAACTTAATGAAAGTTGGCGAATCCTTTTTTCCTATTTTTTGAAAGAGACAACCGAAGTATAGCTGTGTACCATCTTCTTTCGGATAGTTCCAAGTGAAAACGCGAAGAGAGCCGTCTGAAGAAACAGGTTTGAAAATGTGAGTGGCTTCAAACGGATAAGAAAAAAGATCTGGTAAATCGGAAGCCGATTCGAGTTCGTGAAGAATATTTTCTGATTGTTCTAGGGCATTGGCCTCATTTCCCTGCACCAAAGAAGTGTATAAGGGAAGAAGTCTTTGCTCTAATTCAGCACAACTTTGGCCATTGCTATTTAAACTCATGAGTAAAAATGAGAAAAAAAGAGGTGCGAGTTTTTTCATTGCCATGGTAGAGTAACGCAAAGAAACAGATTTTTGTTTTGTCTTTATTTTTTCTTGTTGAAAATCCATGCGAATTCTATCCCGACATAATACGCCTGCGTTATTGGCGACTTCGGGAATTTCAAATACACCTCGTCACTATTTAATATTTTGGCGGCGTCCCGAAATCGTTGTGTGTAATAGCCGGTAAACGATGCGCGCGGAGTAACAACCAAGTGTTTTCCGAAAACCAAGGCGCGATAACCAATTCCAGCTTGAACATAAGGCGCAATGCTCTGATTGTTTTTTTGAATAGTCGCGGCACTGTCGGTCAGTTGAACAGTCATTCGACTCGCGTTCACTCCGGCTTCAACAAATAAAAAAAATCGTGTGCCCAACGGACCCGCTGCAACTGGACTGAACCAAGCCTTTGGTCCGGTTATGAATTGCAATCCAATTTGCACTTCTTGAAGATCGAGGCGAACGGTGTCTTCCGCAAACAATTTGGAAGTGCGCGTTCTGTAAGTCGCATGCGGAGCGAGATACAGCGATCGCTTTTTGCTCAATGCAATGTTATATCCGACCGAACCGCTATACCCGCGAACAGGATGTTCAAGTGAGATTAAAT
>CAXNNF010000174.1:0-4118 GCA_964203455.1 Bacteroidia bacterium | reverse complement strand
TCGATACGACTCCTTGTTTGTTAATGTATTAGATACAACCATTTGTCAGAATACGGAAGCACAATTGGCGGCTAGTGCAACAGGTGGAAGTGGAAAATACACTTTCGAATGGTTTGGAGATAGTGACATTCTCGAAATCACGCAATCGCTGGTGTCTGTTCGTCCCGATTCATCGCAATACTTCATTTGTATTGCAACCGATGGTTGTGGAGTAATGGCATACGATACCGTTCGGGTGGATATTGAAATATGCGACTTAGTTGTTGGGAATTCTTTTTCTCCGAATGGAGATGGCAAAAACGATTATTTTGAAGTAGAAAACATCTTAGCATACCCTGAAAATAAACTGACCATTTTCAATCGTTGGGGTAAAGTAATTTACGAAACAAATGCCTATAAAAACGATTGGTCGGGTGGCGACGACATTACATCAGGAACTTATTTTTATATCATTGAAAATGTAACCGATCCTAAAAAACCGGAGAATAATTACATGAAAGGCACTTTCACTGTTTTCAAATAGTACAAATTAAAATTACACATCGCAGGCGTCTTTTGGGCGCCTGCTTTTTTTAAAACATGATGAGACTTCTCGTTTATTTCACTCTCCTTTTCATTCCAATATTTATGTACGCTCACGATACACACAGTTGTTCGAAACCCAATGAAGTTGTTGTGAATCATGTGTCTTTGAAATTGAATATCGATTTCGAAAAGAAATGTGCGCAAGGAACCTCAACATTGAGTCTTATAAGAAAACCAGGTTTTAACGAGTTATGGGTAGATACTCGTCAATTAATCATTGAAAAAATTACGGATCAAAACGGGACTTCTTTAGCATTTGAATTACAGCCTGAGAAGAAATGGTTGGGAAGTGCTTTAAAAATCAACCTGAATGCAACTTCACAGACTGTCTGTATTCAATATTCAACAACTCCTGAATCGGCTGCGTTACAATGGTTAAATGCAGAGCAAACCGAAGGCAAAAAGTATCCATTTCTATTCACTCAAGGTCAAGCTATTTTAAGTAGAACTTGGTTTCCTGTGCAAGACAGTCCAGGAATTCGGTTTACTTGGGATGCAGAAATTCAAGTTCCTAATAACTTATTGGCCTTGATGAGCGGAAATAATCCGCAAGAAAAAAATGAGACGGGTTTGTATAAATTCCGAATGACACAGCCAGTACCTGCCTATTTGGTTGCCCTTTCGGTTGGCGACTTGGAATTTACAAAACTCAGCGAACGAACAGGCGTATATGCTGAACCTAGCATGAGTAAACGAGCATCATCCGAACTCGTGGACATGGAAAAAATGCTTGTTGCTGCCGAAGCTATTTACGGAACATACCAATGGGGTCGATACGATGTTATTGTTTTACCTCCATCTTTTCCTTTTGGAGGAATGGAAAATCCACGACTTACTTTTGCAACTCCAACCATCATTGCAGGTGATCGTTCATTAACATCGCTTATTGCTCATGAATTGGCACATAGCTGGTCTGGAAATTTAGTGACTAATGCAACATGGGACGATTTCTGGCTCAATGAAGGATTCACTGTGTATTTTGAACGCCGCATCATGGAAGCACTTTACGGAAAAGATTATTCCGATATGTTGTCCGTTTTGGGTTATCAGGATTTGCAAGAAACGCTCGAAGAACTTGGAGAAACTTCAGCCGACACCAAACTAAAATTGGCATTAGAAGGGCGCGATGCCGACGATGGTATGAACGACATTGCTTATGAAAAAGGATGTTTGTTTTTAATATCGATCGAGAAAAAGGTTGGGAGAACTGCATTCGATGCCTTTGTCAAAAGCTATTTTAAAGAATATGCATTTACATCAATTAGCACCGAGGATTTTGTCAAATATCTTCAAAAACGCTTAAAATTATCGGAAGGTGTTGATTTACAAATCAATGATTGGATTTACACTGCAGGAATTCCCGCAAAAACTGAAGCTCCAGTTTCAATGCGATTCAATCAAGTTGATGCCGTATTAGCGAGTTGGACTTCGGGTTCAGTTCCCGCGGTAGGTTTGGTTGTAGATGGATGGACTACTCACGAATGGTTGCAATTTATCAGACATCTTCCCTCAAAACTTTCGCAAGAGCAGATGAATGAATTGGATGCCACGTTTGGATTTACGAAATCGGGGAATTCTGAGATTCAGTTTGCTTGGTTTATTGCAGTTATTCCTAATCAATATGTGGCATCGGATAATGCATTGGAAAAATTTCTTTTAAAGGTTGGAAGACGTAAATTTGTGCTTCCATTGTATTCTTCAATGTTAAAAGAAGGTCGCTTATCGGCTAAGGCAAAAGAAATTTATTCGGTCGCACGATTAGGTTATCATGCTGTTACCGTTCAAACATTGGACGAACTTTTTAAAACCAATTAATTAATTACATTAATTTTTTCAAACAAATCATCATGAGTTTAGAAACAACCGCTTTTAATGGCAAACCTGTAGAATTATTGGAAGAGCTACCTGGTATTAATCAAGAAGCATTTGACTTCACTTTTGTTAAACCCGATTTATCAGAAAGTAGCTTATACGATTTTGAAGATAAAGTAAAAGTACTTATTGCTGTTCCAACCATTGATACTGGGATTTTTCAAAAAGATGTTCGTCAATTCAATGAACGATTAGCTAAAAAAAAGGGAGTTGTTGGTATTATTATTTCCAAGGACCTTCCTTTTGCAATGAAACGCTTTAGTGAAGCGGAAGGCTTAACAAACACTAATATTGTAAGCGCATCCGATTTCCGTTACCTTGATTTTACGCGTGAATATGGAACTGAAATGGTTGATGGTCCTTTGAAAGGATTAAGTGCGCGCGCTGTTTTTGTAGTTGATCAAAACAATAAAATACGCTACGTTGAATTAACACCCGATATAACATTAGAACCCGATTACGATAAGGCAATAGCTGAAGTAGACAAGTTGTTATAATTGATATTTTAGAAATATAAAAAAGGCGCTCCGATAAATTTCGAAGCGCCTTTCTCATTTATTATTAAGTGGAATTATCCAACCAATGAAATATCGAATTGAACCAGATCGATGAATTGCTGAACACGCTCATCAACATCTTTGGCACTTAAATTCTGGATACGCTCAGTTCCAAATTTTTCTACACTGAACGATGCCATTGCAGAACCAAAAATAATTGCACGTTTTAGATTATCGAAAGATATATCGCGTGTTTTTGAAATGTAACCGATAAAACCACCAGCAAAACTATCGCCTGCTCCTGTTGGATCAAAAACTTCTTCCAATGGCAAAGCCGGAGCAAAAAATACTTGGTCTTTATTAAATAACAATGCTCCGTGTTCGCCCTTTTTAATGATTAAATACTTAGGGCCCATTGCTAAAATCTTCTGAGAAGCTTTAACAAGCGAATATTCTCCAGAAAGTTGACGAGCTTCTTCATCATTAATAGTAAGAACATCAACACGCTTAAGTAGTTCTTTCAAATCGTTCAATGCGATATCCATCCAGAAATTCATGGTATCTAACACCACCAATTTGGGACGCGTTTTCAATCGATCTAAAATGGTATGTTGCACCGATGGAGCCAAATTACCCAACATTAAGAACTCGCAATCTTGGTATCCTTCCGGAATAATTGGGTCGAAATTCTCCAATACATTCAATTGTGTATCGAGCGTATCGCGGCTATTCATATCGTTGTGATAACGGCCACTCCAAAAGAAGGTCTTTTCGCCTTGCTTAATTTGTAAACCAGCGGTATTAACACCACGGCGATGAAGCATTTCGATTGATTCCGTTGGAAAATCATCTCCAACAACAGATACAAGATTGATATTTTTTGTGAAATACGATGCCGCCATACTAATAAACGTAGCAGCGCCACCTACAATTTTATCGGTTTTTCCGAAAGGTGTTTCAATGGCATCGAAAGCCACTGTACCAACAACTAATAAATTCATTTTAGTGTTTTATATTTGGGTAGACAAGTAAGGATTCTTTGAGAATAATAACAGCACGTTCTAGATCATGCACATTGAGAACATAACCAATGCGCACTTCATCTTTTCCGGCATTGGGTGTAGAATAAAAACCAGTTGCTGGAGCCAACATCACCGTTTCATT
>CAXNNF010000173.1:0-4138 GCA_964203455.1 Bacteroidia bacterium | reverse complement strand
CAGATGAAGTAGATTTGTTGCTTAACCGTTGCATCGACGAAGAATTGCAGTTCTTATATGTATCGCCCGAACGATTAAAAACAGAGCGTTTCTTAAATGCACTCAACAAGATGAATCTGGGATTAATTGCTATCGATGAAGCTCATTGCATTTCGCAGTGGGGTTATGATTTCAGACCCAGCTATTTGCAGATTGCAGAAATCCGGCAATTCCTTCCAAACATACCGGTCATTGCATTAACGGCCACGGCAACGCCCGAAGTGTGCGATGATATTGAAGCCAAACTTTTATTTACCAAAAACAAACGATTCAAGAAGAGCTTTGTCCGACCCAACTTGGCTTATATTGTTCGTCATACAGAAAATAAACCGGCTCAACTCCTTCGTATTCTTGAAAAAATTCAAGGAAGCTCGGTGGTCTACGTAAGAAACCGAAAGCGTTGCAAAGAAGTTTCGGATTTGTTGATTGAATCAGGAATTTCTGCTTCATATTATCATGCTGGTTTGGATGGAGCTACCCGAAATATTCGGCAATTGCATTGGATTGAAGGGCGCATTCGTGTAATTGTTTGCACCAATGCATTTGGAATGGGCATCGACAAAAGCGATGTGCGTAGTGTGGTGCATTTGGAATTGCCCGATTCGCCCGAAGCGTATTTTCAGGAAGCAGGTCGCGCGGGTAGAGATGGCAATAAAGCCTTTGCCGTGTTACTTAGCGACCAAGGCGATAAAAGTGATTTTGAAGAACGATTCAATCGCTCATTTCCAGGATTTGACTTTATAAAATCAGTGTACAATTGGCTTGGAAACTACCTTCAATTGCCCGTAGGTTCGGGATTAGAGCAATCGTTTCCTTTCGACTTGGGGAATTTCGCTCTTCGTTATAAGCAACATCCTGTAGATTGTTATTCGGCTTTGAGATTTTTAGAAACAGAGGGTTTACTCAGCTTACAAGAAAATCATTATCAGCCAAGTCGCATTTTCATCCCTGTCTCACAGCATGAACTGTACGATTTTGAAATCCAAAATCCGAGTTATGATGTTTTGTTAAAAACACTCTTGCGATCCTACGGTGGAATTTTTCAAGAGTTTATTCAAATCCGTGAAAACGATTTATCTGAACGCTGCAATATTCCATTGAATCGGATCAAAGAAATGTTGGCTTTTCTAAATAAATCTGGAGTAATAAATTATGTAGCATCGAACGATGAACCTCAGATTTACTTTACACTTGGCCGTCAACATCCCGAAAGAATCCCCTTGTCTTTAAAACGTTATGAAGAACGTCGAGGAGCAGCATTAACTAGAATGCTAGCCATGCTTGATTATGCGGAAGAAGATACACAATGCAGATCCTCTTTTTTAGTCGGATATTTTGGAGAAAAGAACCTGCGTAATTGTGGACATTGCGATGTTTGTCTCGATAAAAGTAAAAGTGATCAAGAAATCTCTACTAATAATCGTTTGCTTTCACAGCTTCAATCAATATTGGAGAATGACTCTCTCAAACCCGATGATCTCGTTAAATTATTTTCCGAAGACCCAGCTATTTTCTTAGAAAAAATGCGCATTTGGATGGATGAACGAATTATTAAGGAGAATGAAGATGGAACGATTTCGTGGAATTCCTGAGGTGTAGAAAGAATCGTCTCAATGTTAAATTTGAATTTCAAAAGTTCAGAATGATAAAAAGAACAAATATATTTGCACATGAATCATCTTATTGCTCCATCTATCCTTTCGGCAGATTTTAACAATCTGAGTAAAGACATTCAATTGATTAATGAAAGTGAAGCCGATTGGTTTCATGTGGATGTGATGGATGGTGTATTTGTTCCCAACATTTCATTCGGTTTTCCGATTCTGAAGCATGTTAAACTGCTCTCTCAAAAACCACTCGATGTGCATTTAATGATTGTAGAACCCGATCGCTACCTCGAAGAATTTGCAAAATGTGGAGCCGATACCATTACCGTTCATTTGGAAGCATGTAATCATATTCACCGCACACTTCAGAAAATACGCTCATTAGGAATCAAAGCAGGTGTAGCTATCAATCCAGGAACGCCCATAAATCAGCTCGAAGACATTCTTCACGATGCGGATATGTTTTTATTAATGAGTGTAAATCCGGGATTTGGCGGACAAAAATTCATTCCACATACCACCCAAAAAGTATGGGCATTAAAACGCTTGCTTGTCCAACATCAAAGCAAAGCCATTATTGAAGTGGATGGAGGTGTAGATGAAAATAACATACTCGAGTTAATTGAAGCAGGGGCCGATGTATTTGTTGCGGGAAGTTCTGTTTTCAATAAGCCATCACCCCTTTTGGCAATTCAACAATTGAAGAACGCTAAAAACTAAGCGTACCATTTCATGTTGTTTCATTTCAATTTGAGGAACTTTTCGTTAATTTCTTCTAAGTAATTTAGCTATACAATCCATATTCGGGTTATTTAACTCTTTTACTAAATATTCCATTTCGTTTATTTTACAAAAATTTACCTGCAAAGCTTATTTCCAAGCTATTGCAATTTCGATTTTCTTTCGAAGAAAAAATACCTTTTGGTATCAATGCCAGGTTAGATGGTTGAATCGCCTGGCATTGTTTTTCGATCCCTCACACTAAATACTTCATTTCAAATAGAATAAGCGGAAATCTAAGCCGCTCAGAATCTTGATCGACAAACCGATTAGATACGACATATTAAGCCCAATTATCAAATTCACAAATAAATCATGTTTGTATGGAACTTTTTTCTAATTTCACCGTTTGCATTTAGCTCCACATACTATATCAAAACATGAGACAACTTAAGATTACCAAGCAGGTTACAAACCGGGAAACAGCATCCTTAGACAAGTACCTTCAAGAAATTGGTAAAGTTGAACTCATAACAGCCGAAGAAGAAGTGCAATTGGCGCAACGTATTCGTCAAGGTGATCAATCGGCTTTAGAAAAACTGACTAAAGCAAACTTACGTTTCGTTGTATCTGTATCGAAACAATATCAAAATCAAGGATTGAGTCTACCGGATTTAATTAACGAAGGAAATCTTGGTTTAATCAAAGCTGCTCAACGTTTCGATGAAACTCGCGGATTTAAATTTATCTCTTACGCTGTTTGGTGGATTCGTCAATCAATTCTTCAAGCTTTGGCAGAACAATCTCGTATTGTTCGTTTGCCTTTGAATAAAATTGGTTCTATCAACAAAATCAATAAAGCATTCTCTAAGCTAGAACAAGAATACGAACGCGAGCCAAGCGCAGAGGAAATTGCTGAATTGCTTGAACTTACCGAAAACGATGTAAAAGAAAGCATGAAGAACTCAGGTCGTCACATTTCGATGGACGCACCCTTAGTTCAAGGTGAAGAAAGTAACATGTATGATGTTCTTCGTTCGAACGATAGTCCAAGTCCAGAAGCCGGATTGATTAACGATTCATTGCGTAAAGAAATTGACCGTGCACTTTCTACATTAACTGCTCGTGAAGCCGATGTGATTAAATATTACTTCGGATTAAACGGAGAACATGCCATGACCTTGGAAGAAATCGGTGAGAAATTCGATTTAACCCGCGAACGTGTTCGTCAGATTAAAGAAAAAGCCATTCGTCGTCTGAAGCAAACATCACGAAGCAAAATCTTGAAAACATACTTAGGATAATAATCCTCCACATAATTCGAAAGCCCTTCAGAAATTCTGAGGGGTTTTTCATTTCTAATAAGATTGAGAGAACGCATAATTGTATATTCGCCTGATAAATAGAGCTTATTGCTATGATGAATTGGAACAACTGTTTTTCCGGAGAACGTTATGGAATCCATTCTGAATTTTTGAACGAACGCACCGAATACGAACGCGATTGGGATCGCATTATTTTTTCAAGCGCCTTTCGACGTTTACAAAATAAGACACAGGTTTTTCCTCTGCCCGATGAAGTATTTGTGCACAACCGACTTACGCATTCATTAGAAGTTGCGAGTGTTGGACGTTCATTAGGTGAAATTATTGGAAAGCACATTAGTGAATTTCCAGAAGTAAAATCGAACCCGATCGCATCTGAATTTTATACGTACCACCTTAAAAATGTCGTGGCTTGTGCTTGCCTGGCTCATGATTTAGGAAATCCTG
>CAXNNF010000172.1:0-4145 GCA_964203455.1 Bacteroidia bacterium | reverse complement strand
ACATACTCAGTGCGTACTGCTCCAATTTTAGCTTACACTGGATCTGACTACCAATGGGGTGCTCCAGTTTGTATGAGCATTGTTGGAACCGCAGGTATGATCGCAGACGGACAAGATGCAAGTGAGTCTACTTCGAAAGTTGAAATAGCTAACGAAGTAAACATGAATTTGTATCCGAACCCAACACACGGAACAGATGTGAACATTAACCTTTCAGGTGTTGAATCAGACAACGTTCAAATCCGCGTAGTAGATGCTATGGGTCGTCAAGTATGGAGCAACCGTTACTCAGTAGACGGAGTGTTGAATACGAACATCACCTTCGAGCGTCCACTTGCAAACGGATTGTACTTTGTTGAAGCCATCTACAACGGTGAACTTCAAACACAACGTATGATGGTTCAGAAGTAGTTAATAATTAGGTAATGAAAAAGCCCTTCCGAATGGAGGGGCTTTTTTATTGAAACTGAATTCAGTTAAACAATCGTCTTCTTCGAATTCATTCGAACAATCCAATAAATAATTCCACTTAAAATAGCCGCGAAGAAGCACCAGAGATAAATCACAGAAAGAAAAGCGAAATGCATTACTTTTAGTAACATTAAAACAGAGCACTTTTAAGTTGAAAGACTCAAACAAAAGGTATTCCTGCTTTACAGATTAACCCTAACTAGTTTATGAGATACATTTTATTGACTTTAATCAATGTGCTCTTAAACATCATACTATACGGGCAGCAAGACATCATCAATAATTCTCAAACAGTTTATGTTGACTCAACAATATTTTATTTCAACAAAGCAAAAACTCCAAATGGAATAGATTCGTTAGTTTTTGAAAAGGGATTAAATGCAATCAGTAATATCGCTCTTGATGATAACGCAATAAAGCGAATTCAGATTAAAGCAAAAGAGTTTATAGGTATTGAAGAATCACGTTTTTACACTAGAATAGAATTAGCGCTTTATCATGCAATTTTTAGTTCGCAACAATATTATAAAGCAATTGATTTTGGAAAGGAAATAATTAGCCGATACCAAGCGACTCAAAATTCTGATGAAAGAACTCTCTTCCTGTGCATGCTAGAACGAATGAGAATTCCCTTTCGCCTTTCGGATAAATTGGAAGATGGTTTTGATTACTACACGTCACAGCTTAAATTATGCTTGCAAAAAAATGATTCGGCAGCTATTTCCGTATGCTATTATGTACATGGAGGATTCTATGCAACAAAGGGGTTAAATGACCTTTCCATTTATTACTATAAAAAATCAATACTCTATTTAAACGAAAATGACACCGTTAAATTTTTATATTCATCAGGTCGTAGTGCATGGGAAAATAACACCGCCGTTGTAGGGAAAATATATAATGATATAGGGGATTATCAAAGCGCGCTTTTATACTCACGTTCCGCTCTAAAGTTTGGGTTAAAGGATGAAATTGGGGATTCGCCTGAATCGTACATCTATAAAAATATTGCCTACGCAAAAATTATGTTGAACGAACTCGATAGTGTCATTTACTTTTTAAATATGGCCATTACCTCGGCAGAGGGTTCAAAACAACATATTGCTAATTGCTATTTGGTAAAAGGAATTTATTACATGCAGACGAATCAACTTGATTCATCAGAATTTTATTTGAATCAATGTGAAAATCTCGTAGAGGAAGAAGATATGCCAGCTAACACTGTTCATGGTAAGCTAGTACCCAACTATTATCTCGCTCTTGTCAAAATGCAGCAAAATCGTTTTAAAGAGGCGGCGGCGTTGCTTAACGCAGAGATTCCAAGATTGGGAAATTTAAGAGAAGATTTAATAAAGGAATACAGCCTTTTGGTTGAAGTGTATTTGAAATTAGGTGATGTTAAAAATGCAACTGAAACTTTTGCCAGATGCAATACTTTGCGCGAGCAACTGCAAGCAGATGAGCGCAGCAATCGTCAAATGAGTTTTGAAACCGAACAGAAAATAGCTGAAGCAGAAGGTACAATCACAAATCTTGAAACCGAAAAACAGGTTGCCTCACTTACGCGAAATTACCTTGTTGGAATTGTAAGCTTGTTATTAGTGATTGCATTATTTATATACAATCGTTTTAGAGTAAAGAGAAGCGCGAACGTTAAATTAGAGGAAAAGAACAAAATTATTTTGCTTGAGAAAGCCAACGTGGAAAAAGAAAAGGAACGCTCAGATAATTTGTTGTTAAATATTCTTCCGGCAGAAGTTGCAGAAGAATTAAAGCAAAAAGGGACAGCCGATGCTAAACAGTTTGATCAAGTAACTGTCATGTTCACCGACTTCAAGGACTTTTCAAAGATTTCGGAAAAACTTTCTCCGGCAGAATTAGTAGCTGAGATTCACACATGCTTTAAAGCATTCGACGAAATCATTGGTAGGCATAACATTGAAAAAATAAAAACCATTGGCGATAGTTATATGTGCGTCGGTGGTTTACCTGTTTCGAATTCAACCCATGCCTATGATGTGGTGAACGCGGCAATAGAAATTCAGGAATTTATATTGCGTCATTTGGAAGTGAAGAAAATGCAAGGAAAAGAAATTTTTGAAATACGAATTGGTGTTCATACAGGTCCAGTAATTGCTGGAATTGTAGGTGTTAAAAAATTCGCCTATGACATATGGGGCGACACCGTGAATACCGCATCAAGAATGGAGTCGTCTGGAGAGGTTGGTAAGGTGAATATAAGCGACACTACATATGAGTTTGTAAAAGATAAATTCATCTGCACGCACAGAGGAAAGATTATGGCAAAGAATAAGGGAGAGATTGATATGTTTTTTGTTGAAGGAAGAATTTGAGAAAAACTCAATCTCAAAACGGCACCCAAAGCGGAAATGTCCCAACGGGATTAGTCCACTACATGGATTGGTCCGCAAAGCGGATATGTCCCAACGGGATTAGTCCACTACGTGGATTGGTCCGCAGAGCGGATACATCCCAACGGGATTGGTCCACTACGTGGATTGGTCCGCAAAGCGGATATGTCCCTACGGGATTTGTCCACTTCGTGGATTTGTCCGCATAGCGGATACATCCCATCGGGATTCGTCCACTTCGTGGATTGGTCCGCAGAGCGGATATGTCCCAACGGGATTAGTCCACTTGTGGATGTCAGCAGAGCTTAATTTAGCCGACATGAAGAAACTTCATTATCTCATTTTTGCACTATTCATTTCAATGACCTCGTGTTTGCCTTTTCGAACGCTGAATTCAACGACTTACATAAAGGCGAACGATGCATTTATTTTGGGCGAGAATGAACACAATCGTTTTCAAGTTACTGTGACGAACACCTCCATTGCACCGGTAGATATTTGGCAATATCCCTTGTCGGGTGGAAGACATTCGTTGGTGACAGTTCGTCCAACTGAAAAGATAAAATTGAAAGTCGAAGAGAACACCTCTATTCGAATTGAAAATACTTCGAAGGAGCAAGTGGCAGTGAGGCTTCGAGTAAAGGGAGATTTAGGACTCTCGATGAACTATCGGGAGAAGTAGAAATTGATATAGTTGGAAGAGGGGGGAGATTCATTCTACATTAATGTTAGTTTGTTGAGATAATAATGAATAGAATTCTTCATAGAACTATTTTTGGTGTCCTTTGGTAAATCGCTTTTGTATTCATAATTCTCATTTATTTCAGTGTTCAATGAATATTCTTTAATCAGTGTTTATTTAATGTCGCGAAACATAGTAAATCGATAATTAGTATTGCGTGTCGTGGTATGTGCAGATATCCCATTCCCATTCGCCACAAGAGAAATAAAGATCGGAACAACTAAAGTAAAGTGCGATAACATCAAATAAGTCGTCTGCTTGGGAAGTCTTTCCCAATTCATAGAGACAAATTGCTTTTTTGCATAAAATCCATCCTTTCTTAGGACTCATGAATTTTCTGCTCGCCTCAGTTACTGAAAAATCTGAGATTAACTTGTCGCAGAGTGCATTGGCTTCGCTATATCGGTCTAGGGCTAGCAGTATATTGCACTTTTGCAACTCCTTAATATATAAATTGGAAAGATCGCTCTTTTCTTTTTTGTATAAAGAAATGGATTTTTCGATGTCTTTAAGAGCCAAATCGAATTTGTTTAATTCAGCATAAATACGGCTTCGCTGAC
>CAXNNF010000171.1:0-4152 GCA_964203455.1 Bacteroidia bacterium | reverse complement strand
CAAGTAACCGTTTATGTTAGCATATCGCCTGCAGCACCAATTATAAACGATACAATAACAACCTGTGTTGGATTTCCACTCATCATGGAGTCGACTAGCAGCGCCGATTTTTATTCTTGGTCGGGCCCGGCATTTTTACCCAATACATCAGTCGTTACACCCGATCCAATTAACACCATTCCCATTGCAGCATTAAGCGACGCAGGAAATTATTCTGTTACCATGACTATTGACGGTTGCGTAAGTGCTCCGAGTCCTTTTAAAGTCATTGTAATTGATGGAACATTTCTACCTGCCATCACAATGAATTCGCCGGTTTGTGAAAACGACACTGTCTTTTTAACCACACCCATGTTGAATAATGTTGAATTTCATTGGTCGGGTCCAAATGGTTATTTATCCACAACTAATTCCGATACATTAATTTCAGCCATTGAAAGTTATGAAGGAATCTATCGGTTGTATATTGTAATTGGTGCTTGTACCTCGGGAGTAAATCAAAGCAACCTTATTGTTAATCCTATTCCTATTGCCGATGCGGGTGTTGATATAGATCTTTGCTCCATGGAATTGGGAAATATAGGTACTGCTTCTACTCCCGGTTATGCTTACACGTGGTTGCCTTTAGATGGATTAAGTTCAGCCATTATTTCAAATCCAACCATTCAATTAAGTAATTTGAGTGCTGGAACAATTGACTCTGTATACACCTTACGAGTTGAATCGCTTGGATGTGTGAAAGATACTTTTGTGACCATAAATGTTACTGCAAATCCAGTTGCATCGTTTGTTTCACCCAACCCAGCTTGTTTCGAAAATAATATGTTCGATTTTCAGGCCGAAGGTATTCACAATGCTAGCAGTGCTCAATTTTTATGGGATTTTGGAGCTTGGGCCGATGTTCCAAACTCCGTTGACCCTAATCCACAAGGCATTCATTTTAATGCAACCGGACTTCAATTGGTGAGTTTAACCATTACCGAACTTGCATGTACAAGTAATGTGTTTTCGGCACCCGTAAATATTTTGAAAATGCCTGTTGCGAATTTCAGTTCGAGTTCTGTTGAGAGCTGTAGTCCAAGTTTGGTTAAATTCGATAATCTTTCAGAAAACGACAATTACCCGTTCACAAGCGAATGGACAATTAGCAATGGTCAAACTTCAACTCAGTTAAACCCTTACGTCGTTTTTAATGACCCAGGAGTTTATGATGTAACACTACAAATAACAGGAATGAATGGATGTAGCAATACGTATTCAATGCCTGGATCAGTTCAAATTAACCCATCTCCGGTTTCCAATTTCAATGTGTCTCCTATCATTTCATCTATTTACGACCCTGAATTTACCCTAACTGACTTATCTGATTATGCTGATTCATGCCGCTATGCGATGGGCAATGGGGATACAATTTCTGAATTCGATTATGTGTATACTTATGCGGATACAGGTTCTTATGTAATTACACAATTGCTCAGTAATGAATTTGGTTGTCACGATACTTCCTTCACCAATGTTCGTGTTGATTTTGGGTATAAGATTTTTATTCCTACCTCTTTTTCACCGAATGATGATGGAATAAACGATCGATTTACTGTCTTTGGAGAAGACATCAATGACTTTAACATGATGATATTTAATCGCTGGGGACAGATGCTTTACCGAACATTCGATAAAGAAAATGGATGGGATGGAAAAACACAATTGTCACAAACGTTGGTACAAAACGATGTGTATTTTTATGTGATTAAACTCAATGATAAGTTAGGTTCTAATTTTACCTACGAAGGCAATTTCACCATTTTGCGATAATCAGCTTAATTCAGTATCCTTCAAAATACCTTGAGTTTTCAAGTATTGTTTTACGTCTGCAATATTTTCTTCTTCATTTAAGAAGAAATGCGCCGAAACAATACCTTGAATACCTGTTTCGATGAAAAGTTCAGCGAAATCGTCTTTGCTTTGAACTCCCACTGAAGCAAGAACTGGGACACGCGCATTAGAAGTAATTTCTTTGAGGATTCCATTAATGACTCCGTGATCAGTATATCCTCTTGCAACTGTAGAAACCAACAATTCTCCGGCTCCACGCAATTGGCACATTTCAACCCAATTAAGCAAATCGATTTCTGTTCGAGATTTGCCTCCGTTTAAAAATATTTTCCAAAGCCCAAAAGAGAGACGCGTGTCGATTGCTACTAATAGTGAATTGCTGCCATGTTCCTTCGTTATTTTATTAATCAATTCAGGATTTCGAATTGCCGCAGAATTCACATACACTTTATTTACCCCCAATTGTATCATTTCCTCAACATCACCAATTGTATGAATTCCGCCACCAAATACAAAAGGTACTTTAAGTGTTTTGCTAACATCTTTTAGAAATTTGGGCAAGTTTCGACGGCGTTCTGTGGAAGTGGTTACATCCATCAAAATAATTTCATCGGCGCCATCGGCCTCAAAGCGAAGCAACTGCTCCATTGCCTCGGTATAGCTTAAGATATTGCTTGTATCGGTCAGTGCAAATTGACCATCACTTGTATAAATACTTGGAATTATTCTTCTATCTGTTGAACTTATCATAGGTAAATGCAAAAATAATCTAATATGCTCTCGATGCTACAAATTTTTCAGGTACTTGTTTTAGAAATAAGAAATAGTACATTCGCAATAAACATATTTAAACTAGTTTTTAATGTCAAGGTAGACATCTTATTATCCAGTTCAAACTTGTAATGCACTGTTTAACAAATAACATATTTTGATTTATGAACATGATAATCAATTATTTAAAATTTAAAATCGATGGAAAATAAAATCGGAAGTGCCCAACCTAAAGGTCTTTACTGGCTATTTTTTGCTGAGATGTGGGAGCGTTTCTGCTACTATGGAATGCGTGGTTTGTTGATATTGTATCTAACAAAAACCCTCATGAAAACAGACGATGACTCTTTTGCCGTTTATGGAGCATATACCGCATTGGTTTATGCAGTAACCGTACTTGGAGGTAAAATCGCCGATCAACTATTGGGCTATCGTATTGCCATAATTTTAGGAGGTATTTTAATGGCCATCGGAGAATTCATGATTTTAGGTGGCGGTGAATTTTGGTTAATTCTCGGAATGGCTACAATCATCAGTGGAAATGGATATTTCAAAGCCAATATATCGAGTATCGTTGGTAAATTATACAGTGATGGCGATCCAAGACGCGACTCCGGTTTCACCATTTTTTATATTGGTGTAAATCTAGGAGCGTTCTTAGCCACAACGGTTGTAGCTGAAGTAGGAAGTCGCTACGGATATGACAAAGGATTTTTATTGGCAGGAATTGGGATGGTTTTAGGTTCTATCATCTTTGTATTTGGACAAAAACATTATCAAGGCGAAGGTCTTCCTCCAAATAGAGAAGAATTGTTCAAACCCAAGTTTGGACCTATTTCCATGTTGCACTTAACCATATTAGGAACATTATGTGTAATTCCTGTATTTTACTTTTTATTGAATAATGCAGATTTAGTTGGATATCTATTGCTTGCAACTGCTGCTTACGTAATTTACACACTCGTTTCTGCTGGAATTAAAAGTGGGCCTGTTTTGAGAGACCGAATGGCCGTTTTAATATTATTGATGATTTTCAACATTGTATTTTGGGCATGTTTCGAACAAGCTGGTTCTTCATTAACATTATTTGCGGATCGTAATGTTGATCGACATTTTTTAGGATTTGAAATTGGTGCTGCAACAACGCAATTCTTTAATCCATTATACATAATAATTTTTGGAACAATATTCTCGGTAATGTGGATTAAGCTTTCTAAGATTGGGAAAAATCCTTCTATTCCAATGAAGTTTGGTTTAGGTATTGTGCAACTTGGATTGGGATATTTAATTGTTCAAGTAGGTTCTCAGTTTGTAAGTGCCGATTATCAAGTTCCACTTTTCACGCTGGCTGCTTTGTACATGCTTCATACTACTGGCGAGCTTTTCATTTCCCCAATTGGATTATCAATGGTGACGAAATTGGCTCCTAAACACATGACCGGAACAGTCATGGGCGCGTGGTTCTTATCGATTGCTGGTGCCAATTATGTGGCAGCAATTATTGCCAAACTTACTGGTGCCGAAGAAGGCGGTGGTGAACCAGCTTCT
>CAXNNF010000170.1:0-4154 GCA_964203455.1 Bacteroidia bacterium | reverse complement strand
GGTGATGCGAGCGCAACCATCTCAAGTAATTGAGAAAAGCTAACTGCCGAATTTAATTCATCCTCCGAATAAATTTCCTTTTTTAAACCGCCTCCCGAATACAAATATGAATCAACATTTTGCCCGAGCAAAGTCACTTCACGGTAACCGTTTTCATAAAGACCAACAACCTCATTAATAATTGTTTCTGGATCCCGGCTTCTTTCTCTTCCTCGTGTAAACGGAACAACGCAGAACGAACACATATTGTCGCATCCACGTGTTATCGATACAAATGCTGTAATTCCATTTCCACCAAGTCTTACCGGAGAAATATCTGCATACGTTTCTTCTTTCGATAAAATAACGTTGATGGCCTTTCTTCCATCTTCTGCGATGGCAATTAGGTTGGGCAAATCTCGATATGCATCGGGACCAACAACCATATCTACCAACATCTCCTCTTCCATAAGCTGCGACTTAAGTCGCTCTGCCATACAACCCAAAACGCCAATAATTAAATCGGGGTTTTTCTTTTTTACTTTATTATATTCTGTTAACCTTTGACGAACGCGCTGTTCGGCGTTATCTCGAATGGCGCAGGTATTTACAAAAATCAAATCTGCCTCATTAATGTTTGACGTAGTTGAAAATCCTTCGTCAATTAATATTGATGCTACAATTTCACTATCCGCAAAATTCATTGCGCACCCATAACTTTCAATAAACATCTTTTTTGTTTGAGCCGATTTGTTTTCTATCGGCAAAACAAGCGACTCGCCTTGTCTTGATTCATCAATGTCTTTTGATAATTGGTCTTTCATGATATTATTTGGTAGGCAAAAGTAGGCAATACCGACGTTGTGACAATATGTCACAGGCGTGTCGCGATATATTTTTTCTGTTTTCTAAAGCCAAGTTGTAAGTATTAAGATAGATTTAATTTGCGTATGCCCGAATTCTTTCTGTTTCTTTGCCGACAATCTTCTTTAATAAAAAATTAAACTATGGCCAAAAACCTTGTTATTGTTGAGTCCCCGGCTAAAGCAAAAACCATTGAGGGATTTCTAGGGTCCGATTATATTGTAAAATCTTGCTTTGGGCATATTCGCGATTTACCCAAATCGGATATTTCCATCGACATAAAAAATAATTATGCCCCACAATATCAAATCTCTCCCGACAAGAAGGACATAATAAAAGAACTCACAAAACTATCGAAAGAAGCAGAAACTGTTTGGTTGGCTTCCGATGAAGACCGGGAGGGAGAGGCAATTTCATGGCATCTTTTTGAAGCGTTGAATTTGAATGAGGCCAAAACCAAAAGAATTGTTTTTCATGAAATTACAAAACAAGCAATTATAAAAGCCATCGATTCTCCAAGGACGATTGATTATAACTTGGTTAATGCACAACAAGCAAGAAGGATACTTGACCGTATTGTTGGTTATGAGCTTTCGCCCATTTTATGGAAAAAGATAAAACCCTCTCTTTCCGCAGGTCGTGTTCAATCGGTTACAGTTAGACTTTTGGTTGATCGGGAACGCGAAATAAACGGGTTCTTATCGGTATCGGCTTATAGAGTCGTGGCTTTATTATCTTTCAGGCACAAAGAAAAAGGATACGTTCTGAAGGCAACGCTTCCACAAAAAATTGAAAAGGAAACCGATGCGATGACATTCCTTGAAAAATGCAAGGACGCATTTTTCTCCATAGGAAGTGTAGAAAAAAAACCAGCAAAAAGAACTCCTTCGGCGCCATTTACAACGTCAACACTTCAGCAGGAGGCTTCTCGTAAACTTGGTTATTCTGTTTCCCAGACGATGGTTCTTGCACAGAAATTATATGAGGCGGGGAAAATTACATACATGAGAACAGATTCTGTTAATCTTTCAGAAACCGCCCTTAATGCAGCTAAAGACCAAATTGTTTCACAATTTGGCGAACGCTATCACAAGCAAAGACAATTCACGACAAGAAGTAAGGGTGCGCAAGAGGCTCACGAGGCAATTCGTCCAACGTATATGGAAAATCCAACATCGGGCGGAGATGCACAGGAAAAGCGTTTGTATGAAATGATATACAAAAGAACGCTTGCCTCACAAATGGCAGATGCTGAATTGGAAAGAACGGTTGTAAAAGTGAATATTTCAACCCTTAACGATCAACTCGAAGCAAACGGAGAAGTTATTGTGTTTGATGGCTTCCTTAAGATGTATATTGAATCGACGGATGAGAATTCAGAAGAAGAAGATGGATCTGGGCTTTTGCCTCCTGTTGAAAAAGACTTGGCTTTAGCACTCGATGAAATGACAATTACCGAGAAATATCCAAATAGCCCGCCGAGATATACCGAAGCTTCACTCGTTAAGAAATTGGAAGAACTTGGTATAGGGAGACCGTCAACTTACGCGCCGACAATTTCAACTATTCAAAAAAGAAATTATGTAATTAAGGAAGATCGTGAAGGAAGCGAGAGAAATTATTCGTTACTCACACTTAAGAACAAAGAAATAAAGTCGGAGAAAAAGACAGAGATTACTGGTGCTGAAAAAAATAAATTGTTTCCAACCGACATTGGAACCGTTGTTAATGATTTCTTGATGACGAATTTTGCTCAAATCATGGATTTCCATTTTACCGCTAAGGTTGAAAAGGAATTCGATGAAATTGCAGAAGGGATGCAGGAATGGACAAAAATGATTGATGGCTTTTACAACCCATTTCATGTGGAAGTTGAGCGCACATTAGTTGAATCGGAGAGAGCAACAGGAGCTAGACTTTTAGGAGTAGATCCAAAAACGAGTAAAAACGTTTACGTTCGCATTGGTCGTTATGGAGCCTTGGCTCAAATAGGTGAAAGTGATGATGAAGAAAAGAAATTTTCGAATTTGAAATCGGGGCAACGTTTAGAATCCATAACACTTGAGGAGGCATTAGATCTATTTAAATTACCTAGAAACCTTGGCGAATTTGAAGGTAAGGATGTTACCATTGGAACGGGGCGTTTTGGTCCGTATGTTCGTCACAATAGTTCATTTTATTCGCTTCCCAAAACGGATGATCCATTATCTGTTGATCAAGAACGAGCAATTGAAATAATTTTAGCGAAACGAAAAGCCGATTCAGAAAAAGTAATTACTCGATTTTCTGATTCGGAACCCGAAATACAAGTGTTGAATGGTCGTTTCGGGCCTTATATTTCGCAGGGAAAGGAGAATTTTAAAATTCCAAAAGACCGCGATCCTAAAACGCTTTCATTAAACGATTGCCTAGCTATTATTGCTGACGAAGCGAATAAACCTAAGAAGATAAAAAGAGGAAAGAAATAATCTAATATACCGTGAATCTTTTAACGCATTTAGATCTACAGCAAGTTTATGAATTAAAGGGAAGAGATTGGCCTGTTTCGACCATAGGACGAACGATTGAAGCATATTCGATGGAGCAAATGATTCGTCAAGAATCCCCATCGGTTGTTTTAATTTCTGTATGTGAAACTGGCGAAGAATCTTTATTAAAACTGATAAGAGAATGCTTTTATTCTCTGTATATAACTTCAAAAAATTTCATGTGTGCCGATGCAGGCATTTTTATAGGAGATTCTGCTGAACTTCAGGAGGCACTTGGACGAATTCGTGATTATGGATCCATTCCAATTGTTATTTCTCCTGATCAGTCTGTGACATATCAAATGTATTTGTCCTATTGTAATAGAGAACAAACGGTAAATCTACTTTCAATTGACGATTGCCCCGACTTAAGCGAAGGCATTCCATTTCCCGGAAACTCGAATTGGCTTTCATTTGTTTTGTCACACGCGCCTAATTATCTTTTTAATTATGCTCTTTTGGGTTATCAATCGTATTTATCAAATACCGAAATGCTAAAAACATTAACGGATTTACATTTTGATTTACATCGTTTGGGTCAAATTCGGAAAACCATTTCATCTACCGAGCCACTATTCAGAAATGCCGATTTTGTAAGCTTTGATATTGGAGCTATTCGCGCTTCGGATAGCGATTGTAACATCAACCTCGGCCCCAATGGTTTGTACGCTGAAGAAGCTTGTCAATTAATACGTTATGCTGGAATAAGTAATAAATTAAGCATGTTGGGGGTTTTTGGTTGGATAAATAGTCCAAAATTAAATTCTATTACACCCATGTTAA
>CAXNNF010000169.1:0-4155 GCA_964203455.1 Bacteroidia bacterium | reverse complement strand
TATTCAACCAGAATGCGCTTATCGTGTTCATGTATTTCGCTTTGCAATTTTACAGCAGCATTCCGAAGGATGACTTTAAACTTTTCGAAAACATCCAAGTTTAATCGATAAATATCTTGCTTGAGCGAAGATTTCTCTATGAGTGTTTGAATGATTAATTCCTTGGCGTCTTGCATATTCAACAATTAATAAGCTCTTGCAAAAATTACACGTTGGGTGGAAGGATTGCCCGTTAAAATACATTTACCTGCTTCCTGTTTATTGTTTAACGGAATACAACGGATGGTTGCTTTGGTCATTTCCTTGATTTTCTCTTCTGTTTCTGGAGTGCCATCCCAATGTGCTTGAATGAATCCTCCGGAACCATCTAACATTTCAACAAATTCATCCCAGGAATTGGCTGTGTGCGTATTGGCTGTTCTAAAATCCAAAGCTCGAGTATAGAGGTTATTTTGGATGTGTTCGAGAAGATGAACAATCTTATTGGGTAAATCGGCAATATGCAATACTTCTTTTTCGAGTGTATCACGACGAGCTATTTCGACGGTTCCATTTTCTAAATCGCGCGGACCAATGGCAATACGAACCGGAACACCACGGAATTCATGTTCAGCGAATTTGAAACCCGGTTTTTGAGTATCGCGATCGTCGAGTTTCACCAAAACACCGAAGCGTTCAAGGTCCTTCTTGATTTCTCTACCTGCATCACATACTTTTTGATACTCTTCATCGGAACGGTAAATAGGCACAATAACCACTTGAAAAGGAGCCAATTTTGGTGGCAATACTAGACCTTTATCGTCGGAATGCGTCATGATAAGTGCGCCCATCAAACGTGTTGAAACGCCCCATGATGTAGCCCAAACGTAATCTGATTTCCCTTCTTTACTCGTGAATTTCACATCGAATGCCTTCGCGAAATTTTGTCCCAAGAAATGTGATGTTCCTGCTTGAAGCGCTTTTCCATCTTGCATCAAAGCTTCAATGCAATAGGTTTCTAAAGCTCCTGCAAAACGTTCGTTGGCGGTCTTTACTCCTTTAATAACAGGAATTGCCATGAAGTTTTCTGCGAAATCTGCATATACTTCCAACATGCGTTCTGTTTCTTCGACTGCTTCTTTGGAGGTTGCATGAGCAGTATGTCCTTCTTGCCAAAGGAATTCGGTAGTACGTAAAAATAAACGTGTGCGCATTTCCCAACGAACCACATTCGCCCATTGATTCACCAACAAAGGTAAATCGCGGTACGATTGAATCCATCCCTTATATGTACTCCAAATAATGGTTTCTGAAGTAGGACGAACGATCAGCTCTTCATCCAATTTAGCATCCGGATCTACAATAACACCTTTTCCGTTGGGATCATTTTTTAATCGGTAATGCGTAACTACCGCACATTCTTTTGCAAATCCTTCCACATGAGCGGCTTCTTTACTTAAGAATGATTTGGGAATAAAAAGTGGGAAATAGGCATTCACATGTCCCGTGTCTTTAAACATTTTATCTAAAGCGGCTTGCATTTTTTCCCATATTGCATATCCGTAAGGTTTTATCACCATACATCCGCGAACAGCAGAATTTTCTGCAAGGTCTGCTTTGATCACAATATCGTTGTACCATTGCGAATAATTTTCTTCCCGGTTAGCGTGTTCTTTACTCATTGTTTTTTTTGGTATGGTATTTGGAATTCGCAAAAATAGATTGACAAAAATAACATAAATCAGTCAAGCCAATTCACGCATTCTGTTTTACATTTAAAATTTTAGCACCATGAAACTTCTTACATTCATCTCAGGAGCATTGATCCTCTTCGCAGGTTCATCATGCAGCACTTACAAAAGTGGATCAGTATCGGAATCAGACGACCGCTATTACTCGCTAACAGATGCGAATCAAGAACGCAGGACTGCAAGTAAATTAGTTAGTAATTCGGATCAGAATTTAACGAATAATCAAAATCAGAATTCCGATTCTCCTTCAACTACTCAGGATGATAGTAATTACAAGCAATATCCTGATGCATCAAACTACACCCAAAGTCAACCCAATTCTGGTGGAGGAAACGTCACCAATAATTATTATGGAGACGACTACGATATGGATGATTATTACGATTACATGTATTCTTCGCGAATTCGCCGTTTTCACAACAATAATTTAAGTGGAATGGGATATTATAATCCGTTTTACACCAATACCTATTTTTACAATAACGACCCAATGTTCTTTGGGAACAGTATTTATTCCTCCTATGGATTTTTCAATCCTTATGTTCCATGGGGTTATGGAGGTTCAGGTTTAAACATTGGATGGAATTCCTTTACTGGATTTAATATCGGATTTGGCTATTCGAATCCTTATTTTATGTATAACAATCCTTGGAGATGGAATACTTGGGGATACAACCCTTGGTCATCACCATTTGGATACAATCCTTGGGGATACAATCCTTGGGGAAATTGTGGGATGAATTCGATGTACGGATGTTCAAACATGTACATGTATAATAACATGATGAACTCGCCGATTTATTATAACAGTTACGATAACAATACATTTGTTCAAACAGTGAATAATTACGGTCCCAACACACCGGGAGCTGGTGGAGGAACTTACTATAAACCGGATGATAATATTTCCAGCGTTTTCGGAAAAGGTATTGGACAAAGTGTTTCGGCAAGTGCAGGAAGTGTGAAAGAACCGATAGCTCCAGGGAAAAATACAAGTAGTTCTCAGAGTTTATCTGGTAAGCCGGGAAAAGAAAATATTCAGAATTCGGTAAATCCAACAGGAGTTGTTTCAACCCCAGTAAAAGGCCAAGTAATGCCAGGAAAAGTTGAACCGACAGTGAATCCAGGCAAAGCAGATAATTTTACTACTGCTCCAGTTCAAGGATCTGCGCCTGTGAAAAATCAACAAGGAACGGCAACACCATCACCAGGAAAAACCAGCGCTGCCGACAATTATACAAGTGCTCCAAAGCCAGCACAAGGTGTTTCATCACAAGGCGGAAAACAAGATTTGATAAACAGTGGTGTTATTCGTAATGATAATGTTCCAAGCAAGCAATCACCTGCAAGCAATTACAGCAGTGCGCCAGTTAACCAACCTAAAGAAAGAAGCGATAATAAGCCAAGTATAAATCGTCCGGCAAACATTGCTCCTATTCAAGAAACGCCTGCTGTAAGAGATCAGCAACCTGCTCCTATTCGTTCTCAGCAACAACTCAATGAAATGCCTAGAAATCAACAAGGTGTAAGTCCAAGAAATAATTCCAATAACACTGGCTTGAACGATGCAAATCAGGTACAACCTAATCAAAATCCTTCGCGTAATAATTACCAACAATACGAGGCCCCTCGAAATAACCAACAGCCTAGTAATTATCAGCAATACCAAGCTCCGCGTAATAATCAACAATACGAGGCACCTCGAAATAATCAACAACCTAGAAATTACCAGCAATACGAAGCTCCGCGTAATAATCAACAGCCGCGTAATAACCAACAATACGAAGCTCCTCGAAATAACCAACAGCCTCGTAGTAATCAACAATACCATCAGCCGCAGCGAAATAATTACCAAGCACCTTCGAACCGTAATGAATCGGCACCGAAATCATCGCCACGTTATGAAAACAGCGCTCCTTCCCGCAATAACAATTCTTCACCGCGCATGGAATCTCCTCGTCAGTCGAGCTCACCATCAAACAATTCCTCGAGAGGTTCCAATAGTGGCAATTCTCGTTCTTCAGGATCTTCAGGTTCAAGACAATCTTCACCACGTCGTTAAAATTAAGTGTATGAAATCCATTTTCGCTCTTGTAATTGCCTTGGTTTCTACCACTGTATTTGCTCAAAATATTGACGATGTAGTTCGTTATTCGCAGACAAACACCGGAGGAACAGCTCTTTCTCTCGGAATGGGTGGAGCCACAGGAGCTGTTGGAGGAGATTTCTCGAGCACCTCAATAAATCCAGCTGGATTGGGATTGTATCGGCAATCGGAAGTGGTGATAAGTCCATCGATTTTCAATTTCACTGGGAATTCTGAATATTATGGCACTTCCGAAAGTGATCGTAAATTCAATTTCAACATCAACAATTTGCATTTGGTGCTGCACTCCCCTGCCCTAAACCGCTTAAAGAAAACGGG
>CAXNNF010000168.1:0-4167 GCA_964203455.1 Bacteroidia bacterium | reverse complement strand
CGAAGGTTCTAACAATACCAAATAACGTGAAGTAATGCGATATAATTCCTGAAGTGCTTCTTTCTCACGACCTCCATTTGGTTCAATAGAATGAGACGTGTACACCACATCAACACAATTATCCTTTAAAGGAATATGAAACAAATCTCCAGTAAAAAGCCAATTGTCGTTAACCTGCTTCGAACGTGCAAAAGCTTTTGCATAGTTAATTCTCGACCAGGAAATATCGAAACCACATGCAAATTCAGGTTTGTTATCCATTTTCTCAACCACATTGGCAAGCGATGTAGCTTCACCAACTCCGGCTTCCATAATAGATGTATGATTCCCGAGTCGACCAATAAGAACAGCCAATGCTCCTGTATAGAGCATATTGAATTCGCGGTTGTTTTTATAAACATCGATATAAGTACCCGCTTGAAGATCGTAGCTAATTTTAATGGCGTCGATGGAATTATTTCGGCTATTGCTTTGACTTCTGAAATGCTCCATAACATTAGCACCTGAGTCGAACAGTTCTTTTATTTTCTTTATTTCGTTGTACATGTTTTTATTCAATTATGTCCCATGAAACAGGGGTTCCTTTTTCGAGGGATTTGATGGATTTTTTACCGATAATGTCTTTTAGATGCTTCGGAGATAATCCAAATCCGGGGCGGATAGAACGTATATTCTCTTTGCTGAATGTTTCCCCTTTTTCCATATTAGAAACAATGTATAAAGATCGAGCAAAATCTCGATTTTTGGCCGATTTAACGGATAATTCAAGTGTAGCAGCACCCATCGCTTTTTCCACTTCGCGCACATTGCTAATCATTTGTTCAAATTCCGATGGTTCCATACTGAACGCTGAATCGGGACCTCCAATAGAACGATCCTTGATGAAGTGTTTTTCAATGAGCACAGCACCTAAAGCCACGGCTCCCATAGGAACAGAGTAGCCAAGTGTATGGTCCGACAAGCCAACTTGCACACCAAATTTCTCACGGATTAAATGAATTGTGTTGAGGTTTACTTCTTCCAAAGGAGTAGGGTAGGAAGAAGTACATTTGAGCAAAATAATTTGCTCATTCCCCATTCTGCGACATGCATCAACCGCTTCACGAATATCTTCTTCACGGGCAATTCCTGTCGACATAATCATCGGCTTTCCTTTCGAAGCGGCATGTTCTATTAGTGGAATGTCGGTAATTTCGAAAGAAGCAATTTTATAAGCAGGAACATTCAATTCTTCGAGAAATTCAATTGCATCGTGATCGAACGGAGATGAGAAAAACTCCATTCCTAACGAATGCGCGAGTTCTTGAAGCGGCTTATGCCATTCCCAAGGGGTATAAACTTCGGTGTATAATTCAAAAAGCGATTTATTATCCCACAAAGTACCGCCACTAATAATAAAATCTTTTTTGTCCGAATCAATCGTAATGCTTCCAGGGCGAATGGTTTGTAGTTTCAAACAATCTACTCCTGCAGCATGCATCGCCATTACTGAATCAACAGCTAATTGGTAGTCGCCATTGTGGTTGCATGATAATTCAGCAATAATAAAACTTGGGTTTCCTTTACCAAGTGTTCGCTTCCCTATTTTAATTTCAGTCATCATTCAAAGGAACGCAATTTTTATTTCTGAATGTAAAGCACGAGAAAAAATTTAACACCGCAAGGACGCTTGATATCAAGGAATTTCAAATTGAAAATATCGAGACATCCAGTGAAATTCTCTCGAGATCAAACTGTTAAAAAGGGCATTAAATCCCTAATTGATAACTGAAAAAAACTAGTTGTATGCCATTGCGTTCAACCAACGTAGAGCCCTCATCGAAATACAATTTTCGGAACACTCTTAATGATGAAATATTATCTGGTTTCACTACTCCGGTTATCGTAATTGGTTCTCGGTGTAATTGCTTTAACGTCTCCATGCCCTTGCTTATAAGCAATTCTCCGAATCCTTTGTTTTGATGAACTTTAACTACCGAATAACTAATTTCCCAACATCTCTCAATTAAATCAAAACGTATTTGACCTACTTCATTATTTTGCCACATTCCAACAAACATAAATGTTGTTTCGCTTTGAAGTCGGGATTCAAACCATGGGCGGTGGTTCTCCTCTAAAATTGGATTACTATTGATTGCACTATTTCGAACAACAGGATCGTTTGCCCAATTCAGATAAGTAATCATATCCATTTCATTCGCTTTCCTTAAGTGGAAATCGAGTTCTGTGAAACATGATTCTAACAATCGTTTGTAATGATAGCTTATCTGAGTTGGACTTAAAACGCCCAAATCATGTTTAGTATTTTTTTTTGAAACCACGAGCTGTTGAATCAATTTCGATAGTTCGGTTTCAGTAATCAAATGTAAATCTCCAGCTCCCGTAATCTCCTCGTTTTTAATCAAACTTCGATAAAATCCTTTTTGATTTTCTACGTAAAACCCTGCTATAATAGGCAAACCACTTGTTCTGCATTCTAATGCAACTGTTGACGTTGAACAAATTCCAAGTTGCGCAGCATTCATCAATTGGTTCATTTCTTCCGGGCCAATCTGACTAAACAACTCCATTTTTTGATAAGGAAAATGAATGTGTAGCCATTGATTTAAATCTGTTTTCAATTGTGTATTGACCACAATCTGAATCGTTTCGAAAACACAGCCAGAATTAATCAATGCCGAGACAGACTTTTTAATCAACGATTCTGTTTCAGCACCACCACCAAAACAAATAAATGCATCTGATTTTCTAGGGATTTCTAAAGGCACAAATTCTGGACGAATCAATGCGTAATTCAATCCATAAACGAGTTTGGTTCCAACACTTCGTCTAATATTTTTAGGATCTTCAAGTTCCGCAATATTGATAACACATCCCGAAGGAAAAAATCGATCATGGTGGTCATCCATGCAAATTAGGTAAGCGCCTTTGCTACTAACCCTTCTTAAATAATCTTCATCAAACTGATATCCATCAACGAACAAAATACTTCGCGAACGAATTAATTCTGCAATGTAATCTGCTTCATTTTCTAAAGCTACATCGGAAACATCAATATACTCTAAAGAGTATTTATCACAGGCTTCGAACGCATAAACATCAGGATTTCGGATTATTAATACTACATCTGTCAATGCAGTTGCATGGGTAGCAAATGCCATTGCGCGCATAAGATGGCCGTATCCAATTTGCGCATTTCCATCGGCACGAATGAATACAATTACTCTATTCGCAAAGGTGTTCATTTACCTAGAAACTTAATGATATTTTCAATCACATAATCCTGTTGCTCATTGCTAAGCGCCGGATACATAGGCAAACTCAGGCATTTATCGTAATACGATTCGGCCAAGGGGAAATCTCCTTTTTTCGAACCAAATTGTTTGTAATACGGCATGGTGTGAACCGGAATATAATGCACTTGGCAAAAAACATTCTGGGTTCTCAAGTAATCGTAGAGTTCTTTCCGCTTCTCAATTCGAATCACATACAAATGCCAAGCGTGTTGCGAACCATCATGAACAAACGGTACTTCAATTCCTACTTTTGTGAATGCTTCGGTGTAGCGATCAGCAATTTCCTGACGACGTTTTAATCCAGAATCAGCACGATTCAATTGACTTAAAGCCAATGCAGCTTGAAAATCGGTGATGCGGTAATTGTATCCCAATTCCTGCATTTCGTAGTACCAAGCTCCATGATTTTCAACGAGCAAATCCGTTTCACGGGTAATGCCATGAGTTCGCAAACGGAGCAAGTGTTTGTATAGGGCTTCATCGTTTGTGGTAATTATTCCACCCTCGCCAGCAGCAATATGTTTTACTGGATGAAAAGAGAAGATGGCTAATTCAGCATATTGACCATTTCCACATAAAACACGCTCATTAGCTGAATTTACAAAACTTCCACCCGGAGCATGGCAGGCATCTTCAATAATCCAACATCCAAATTCATCGGCTAATGCACGAAATGCTTCTAAGTTTGCTGGTAATCCTGCAAAATCTACTGGAATTATTCCGATGAAAAATCCTTTGGGTTTTGATTCCAAAAGTTCACGTGTTTTTTTCAAACTTAGTGTAAACGTTTCCGGATCAATATCGGCAAACCATACTTCACCACCACAGTAACGAACGCAATTGGCAGATGCTGCAAAGGTAATAGGCGTTG
>CAXNNF010000167.1:0-4191 GCA_964203455.1 Bacteroidia bacterium | reverse complement strand
CGCGGATAAGTACAATACTATGTTCTTGTAAGTTGTGACCTTCTCCTGGAATATAAGCGTTAACTTCTTTCGTATTCGTCAAACGAACACGAGCAACTTTACGCATTGCAGAATTCGGTTTCTTTGGAGTCGTTGTGTATACGCGTGTACATACACCTCTACGCTGAGGACATGAATCCAAGGCTGGACTCTTACTCTTAGTGGCGTTGGGCGTGCGTCCCTTACGTACAAGCTGCTGAATAGTAGGCATGCTTTTAGGCGTTGATTTTATGAATATTAAAAACTATTGTATCTAATTTGCCCAATTTTTGGGAGCGCAAAGATAAGAACTACTTTCTAATTCACAACTAGATGTGTGAAAAATAATTCCACATTTATTTTTTTTCTGTCCCTTTTGAGAAATAGGAGCTTCAGTATTCTCTTAAATGCTTATTAACAAGCATGTTTATAAAGTTATAAATATTTTGCATTTTATTTATCAGTTTAAAAGAATTAAGATTTTTTCATTGTTTACTTTTGCATTATGTCAATTAGTTTTTTAAATGAATTAAATCCAATTCAACGACAAGCCGTTGAAAATACCAAAGGGCCTGTAATGATTATTGCTGGAGCCGGTTCAGGTAAAACGCGTGTTTTAACATACCGAATTGCTCACTTGTTAAATTCTGGGGTTGATGCCTTCAATATATTGTCTCTTACGTTTACTAATAAAGCAGCTCGCGAAATGAAGGAACGTATTCACAAAATCGTGAAGGGTTCTGAAGCATCAAATCTATGGATGGGAACTTTCCATTCTGTTTTTGCACGCATCTTAAGATTTGAAGCTGAAAAACTGGGCTATCCCTCCAATTTTACCATTTATGATACCGATGATTCCAAAAGTCTCATCAAAACCATTTTGGGTGAGATGCAATTGGATGATAAGATTTATAAGCCGTCTCTTGTTCTAAGTAGAATCTCAAATGCAAAGAATAATCTAATATCAGCCGCTCAGTATTTAGCTCAGGCGGAAGTGTTGGACGAAGATCGTCAAGCAGGTAAACCCAAATTGGGCTTAGTATACGAAGCATACGAGAAACGTTGTTTTAGAGCTTCCGCTATGGATTTTGATGATTTGCTTTTTAAAACAAACGTCCTTTTAAAAAAGTATCCCGAAGTACTTTATAAGTATCAACAGAAATTTCGATATATCCTCGTTGATGAGTATCAGGATACAAATTTTAGTCAATACCTAATCGTGAAGAAATTAGCGGCTATGTATCAAAATATTTGTGTAGTTGGTGATGATGCTCAAAGTATTTATGCGTTTCGTGGGGCCAATATTCAAAATATATTAAACTTTGAGAAAGACTACCCGGAGCTTAAGGTATTTAAACTTGAACAAAATTATCGTTCTACCAAAACCATCGTTCAAGCGGCAAACAGTGTTATTCGAAACAATAAAGAACAGTTAAAAAAGGTTGTATGGACAGATAATGTTGTCGGTGAACGTATTCGGTTACTAAAAGCAAGTACTGACAACGAAGAAGCCACATTGGTCGCAAATGGAATATTCGATTTAAGAATGAATATGCAATTGCCCAATAGCGACATTGCAATACTATATAGAACAAATTCCCAGAGCCGTTCCATGGAAGAATCGCTTCGGAAACGAGGTATTCCATATCGTATTTATGGCGGTTTATCTTTTTACAAACGAAAGGAAATTAAAGATCTATTAGCTTATTGCCGTTTAACGATTAATCCCAATGATGAAGAAGCGCTGAAACGGGTTATTAATTATCCGGCTCGTGGTATAGGAAAAACCTCGCTCGAAAAGATTATTGTTGCTGCAGGTCAACATGGTAAAAGTTTGTGGGATACTATTGAAGGCATGGCTTTGTATCGACCATTGAATGGAGCTTCTGCTCAGAAAGTTATCGACTTTGTGACCATGATTAAGAGTTTTCAGCATGGTTTAAAGACTGCATCTGCTTACGATTTAGCGATGCACATTGCTCGGTCATCCGGATTATTAAAGGAATTAGGAATTGATAAAACTCCGGAGGGAATTAGTAAGCATGAAAATGTTCTTGAATTATTGAATGGTATTCAGGAATTTGTTCATACGCTCCCGGAAAGTGATGATGAAGTGGCTGAGCGTACATTGGATGTTTTTATGCAAGACATTGCTTTACTTACCGATGCCGATGAGAATGAAAAAGAAGATCCCAACAGAGTTTCTTTAATGACTATTCATGCTGCGAAAGGATTAGAATATCCTGCTGTTTTTGTTGTTGGAATGGAGGAAAATTTATTTCCTTCTCAACTCTCTTTAAATAGCCGCGAGGAATTGGAAGAAGAACGCCGATTATTTTATGTTGCCATTACCCGTGCCGAAAAATACCTTACTTTATCAAGTGCAACAACTCGTTTTCGTTGGGGGCAAGTAACCCATTCAGAACCAAGTCGCTTTTTGGAAGAAATTGACCCATCTTTATTAGATATACCTGTTGCTTCCGAACCCAAGGGCTTTTTAGATTTTAGTTCAGATCGTTCTGACTTTGGGGGTTTTACGCCTCGAAACACATCAAGTACACTTAAAACAAAGAGCGCAAAACCGCAAGAATTAAATCCAATTCAACCTCTGAAAGGATTTACTCCCTTGAAAAAAATCAATCCCGATACTCCACAAAATTCCAATATTAAATCAACGTTTATTGCCGATGATGTGAGCAAATTACAAACAGGAATGGAGGTTGTTCATGAACGATTTGGTCCAGGTAAAGTACTCAATATTGAAGGACGACCGGGTGAGTTAAAGGCAACCATCTTTTTTCAAGAAGTGGGACAAAAACAATTATTGCTTAAGTTTGCTCGATTGAAAATTAAAGAATAGGCAATTTTCTTATTACATTCGTCAGTCTTTACACATAATAATACAGCCCAAAAGTATTTAGGGCAAGATAATTCAACAACATTCATGGAATACAATTCCCAAAGACCTCAACTTATTATTTCAGAGTACGGCCGTCATATTCAACGTATGATTGACCATACATGCGAAATTTCTGAAAAAGAAGAGCGAAACACAATGGCCCGATATATCATATCCGTTATGGGTCAATTAAATCCACACCTCCGCGATGTAAGTGATTTCAAACACAAGCTTTGGGATCATTTATTTATTATGTCTAATTTCCGATTGGATGTAGACTCACCATATCCAATTCCTTCAAGAGAAAGTTTTCAAACAAAACCGGAACGCATTCCTTATCCAAATACTAATATCCGTTTCCGACACTATGGGAAAATAATTGAAAAGGTGATTGATGAAGCAAATAAGGTAGAAGAAGGCCCTGTTCGTGAAGCTTTAATTGGAGCAATTGCTTATAATCTTAAAAAATCGTACCTCACTTGGAATCGCGACTCTGTTCAAGATGATCAAATTTTTAAAGATATGAACACGCTTTCGGGTGGCTTACTTCAGCCTGCCGAAGGTTCTAATATGATTGTCGTCGCAGAAGGAATTGCCCAAAATAATTCCCAACAACAAGGGAAGAAGTTTAATAAAGGAAGACAAAAACAGAAGAATTTCAAACGTAAATTTTGAAATAATAATCAGCACTATTTAAATGAATAGATTCGAAATTATTGGTGGAAAACGACTTCAAGGTGAAATTGTTCCACAAGGGGCTAAAAATGAAGCATTGCAGATTTTATGTGCTGTTTTGTTAACTTCCCAACGCTGTGTCATTCATAATGTTCCAGACATTATTGATGTCAATAAACTCATTGAGTTGCTTGGTGCATTAGGCGTTCTTGTTGAAAAGCTTGGTAACGGCTCTTGGGCTTTTACCGCAAATAATGTGGATGTTGACTTCATGGTTTCGGAAGAGTTCAAGAAGAAAGGCTCTGCATTACGCGGCTCAGTTATGATTGTCGGACCTTTACTTACGCGTTTTGGCCGTGGGTATATTCCAAAACCTGGAGGTGATAAAATTGGTCGCCGCAGAATGGATACGCATTTTATCGGTTTCCAAAGTCTCGGAGCATCTTTCGATTTCGATAGTGTTGAAAGCTTTTACAAAGTGGAGGCAAAAGAACTCAAAGGTGCTTTTATGTTGCTCGATGAAGCTTCCGTTACAGGAACAGCCAATATCTTGATGGCTGCAACGATGGCCAAAGGCACAACAACAATTTTCAATGCAG
>CAXNNF010000166.1:0-4195 GCA_964203455.1 Bacteroidia bacterium | reverse complement strand
GTATTGAATATTAATGCCTTTAATCCAGCAAAAATATTCAGAACCCTCGATATTTAAAATGAGTAAAGGAATTTATTTCGCCAGCGATTTTCATTTGGGAATTCCCAATCATGCCCAAAGTTTGGAACGTGAGAAGAAGATTATTCGCTGGTTGGATGAAGTTTCGAAAGATGCTGAACGTATTTATTTGATGGGGGATGTGTTCGATTTTTGGTTCGAATACACTCACAGCGTCCCTAAATATTTCGTTCGATTATTGGGTAAACTGGCAACACTCTGCGACTCGGGAATCGAAATCCACATGTTTACCGGAAACCATGATATGTGGGCTTTCGATTATTTGGAAAAAGAAATTGGTTTAATCATTCATCGTTCTCCCATCATCATCGAACATCAAGGAATTCAATTGTATCTCGGCCATGGCGATGGTTTAGGTCCCGGCGATTATGGCTATAAGTTTATCAAGAAAGTTTTTGCGAGTAAAGTGTGTCAGTGGTTATTTGCGCGTATTCATCCCAATTTTGGAATGGGCTTAGCGAACTTCTGGTCTAGAAAAAGCAGGTTAGCAAACCCAGAAAAAGAGGTGTTTAATGGAGTCGAGAACGAGTGGTTGTATATCTATTCAAAAGAACAGTTGCAATTACAACCCAGTATCAGGTATTTTGTATTTGGTCACCGGCATTTACCCCTCAATTTGGAAGTTGCCGAGGCTTGCCATTATATAAATTTGGGCGATTGGTTTAATTGGTATTCGTTTGCCGAATTGCGTGATGGAAAAATGACCTTGGACTATTTCGAGCAGAATTTATAAGTAAAATTTATAGCGCATTATTATAATTGAATTATTTTAAATTTCATTTATAATCAAATAAAAATAATATGTTGGGTAACAAATATGTTTTTTAACAATCCAATTTAAAACGCTTCGATTGGTATCTTTGTTTTTATGCAAGAGAATTCAAATCCCATAATTTCAGATAAAAAAAAACGTATTTATTCAGGTGTCAATATGAATACATACGATGCAGGCATTGGTAAACTTCCACCACAAGCACTAGATGTGGAAGAAGCCGTTTTGGGAGCTTTAATGCTCGATCGAGATTCTCTTGCAAACGTGATTGATTCACTTAAGAAGGATACTTTTTACCGAGATGAGCATCAGCGGATTTTCTCGGCTATTTTTGAATTATTCGCTTCATCCAAACCAGTAGATATTTTAACCGTTGTTCAAGAATTAAAAAAACGGGGCGAATTGGATATCGTTGGAGGAATTTCCTACATCACTTCATTAACAAACAGGATTGGTTCCACTGCTAATATTGAGTACCATGCGCGTATCCTCAACCAAAAGCAAATTCAACGTGAGCTAATTCGTGTTTCGAGCGAAATCATAAAAGACGCTTATGAAGAAAGTACCGATGCACTTGAATTACTCGACAAAGCAGAGAAAAATCTCTTTGCCGTAGCCGAAGGAAACATCAGACGGAACTTCTCTAAAATGAGCGAGTTAATTACCGAAGCGAAAAAACGAATTGAAATTGCGGGTCAACAAAAAGGTGGAGTTAGTGGAGTTGAATCCGGATTTATGGCGTTAGACCGATTTACATCCGGTTGGCAAAAATCGGATTTGGTGATTTTAGCAGCACGTCCTGGTATGGGAAAAACAGCATTCGTTCTTTCATTAGCTCGAAATGCTGCCGTCGATTTTAAAAAACCCATTGCAGTATTTTCTTTGGAGATGTCGAGTGTGCAGTTGGTTATGCGTTTAATTTCCGGTGAAGCCGAATTAGCGGGCGATAAACTTAAAAAAGGAGATCTTCAACAACACGAATGGCATCAGCTCGATTCGAAGATTCGTGGTTTATCGGAAGCTCCATTATTTATTGACGACAGCCCTGCCCTATCCATTTTTGAATTGCGTGCAAAAGCCCGAAGATTGAAAGCAAATCATGACATTCAAATGATCATCATCGATTATTTGCAACTCATGACCACTGGAGGCGAAAACAAAGGAGGAGGAAACAGAGAGCAGGAAATTTCTCAGATTTCAAGATCATTGAAAGGAATTGCCAAAGAACTCGAGATACCTGTTATTGCACTTTCTCAGCTAAGTCGTAATGTAGAACAACGCGGCGGAACCAAAGTGCCACAGCTAAGTGACCTTCGTGAATCGGGTGCCATCGAGCAAGATGCCGACATGGTAATGTTCATTTACCGACCTGAGTATTATAACATTTACGAAAATGATGATGGTACACCAACCAATGGAGTTGCCGAAATTCACATTGCCAAGCACCGTAATGGAGCACTTGGAATGATACCATTAAAATATATTGGGCATTTGGCTAAATTTACCGACATGGATCACAGTATTCCTTTCGGATCTGCTTCGCCTGGAGGCTTAATGCCGAATACGAACTTCGACAGCTCTGTTCAGGACACTATAACCATGGGTTCTAAGATGAATACGAACCCATCAAGTCCCGATGCGTGGGATGTAAGTGATTCACCATTTTAAATTTAATATACCAGCAATGAACAAATCACGTTGGAGATTTATGAAACGATTCGTCTTGTTGTTTTGCATAATACTATCTATCGGCAGTCAAAAATTGCATGCCGCTTCTATCCTCATTCCGATGGATGAGAGCCAGAAAAACCATCTTAAATCCTATGGTATCGCCTATTGGATGTTACAACACGATTTGGAAATGTTCTGGTTGGTTAATTATCGTGGAGGAAGTTTCATGACTGCCAATTCCAAAGCAGTCGAGAATGAATGTATTATTCGTGGTGTGAGTTATCAGCTTATTGCAGATGCACAAGCCAATGCCATTTTGTTGGAAATTGCCGCACCCGATGTAAACATGGATGCTGTTAAGTTGGAAAAAGCGCCGAAAGTCGCAGTATATTCTCCTAAAGACAAACAACCCTGGGATGATGCCGTAACCCTTGCGCTTACCTATGCAGAGATTCCGTATGAAGTGGTTTATGATGAAGAAATCATGAGTGATAAATTGCCTTTATACGATTGGCTGCATTTGCATCACGAGGATTTTACGGGGCAATATGGACGGTTTTGGGCTGCCTACAAAAACCAAAAATGGTACATCGATAATCAGAAAAGCGCTGAGGACATGGCCCACAAACTGGGCTTTGGGAAAGTGTCTGAATTGAAATTAGCGGTTACTAAAAAGATTCGGGATTTTACGGTTGGAGGCGGATTCCTCTTTGCTATGTGCTCGGCAACTGATAGTTACGACATTTCATTAGCAGCCGATGGTGTAGACATTTGCGCTGAAATGTTTGATGGAGATGGACCAGATCAAGCCATGCAGGATAAACTTAAATACGAGAATTGCTTTGCTTTTACTGATTTCATTTTGAGTCAGAATCCGATGGAATATGAATTCTCAAGTATTGATGCAACCCAATCGAGACGCATTCCAGAGAAAGAAGATTATTTTGCCTTGTTTGAATTTTCCGCGAAATGGGATCCCGTTCCGACTATGCTTTGTCAGAACCACGAGCGCATAATCAAAGGATTTATGGGTCAAACAACTGCCTTTCTGAGACAACAAGTAAAAAGCAGTGTCTTGGTTATGGGCGAAAACAAGGCCTCTAAAGAAGTTCGTTACATCCATGGTGAATATGGAAAAGGCACTTGGACATTTTACGGAGGACACGATCCAGAAGATTATGAGCATAAAGTGGGCGACCCACCAACCGATTTAGCACTGCATCCCAATTCGCCGGGGTATCGGTTGATTTTAAACAACATTCTTTTTCCAGCCGCAAAAAAGAAAAAGCAAAAAACGTAATTAAAACAATGTCGGGATTTATCAAATGTATTTTCGTTTTTGCTGGATTGTTTTTCACAAGTAAATCCCTTTTTGCGCAAAGAGATTCTTTGATTTTTTCGATAGATAAACAACGAATTCAGAGCCAACAAAACGGCATGTTGGTATTAGGAACTTGGTCATTGGGAAATATTGTTAGCGGTGTGATTTTAAAATCCCAAACAGAAGGTTCCGAATCATATTTTCATCAGATGAATGCCCTATGGAATTCAGTCAATTTGGGTATTGCAGCCATGGGATATTTAAAATCCAGCAAAGAGCAACCTACATCTGATCCGATGGCTTCAATCGAAAAGCATCTTCAATTAGAAAAATCACTTTTGTTTAACACCGGG
>CAXNNF010000165.1:0-4200 GCA_964203455.1 Bacteroidia bacterium | reverse complement strand
TCGCCCTCGTAATTACATGTAAGGCGCTCACTTGCGGAATTCGAGTAATCTAAATCTTCAGCGGTAAGTTGAAGTTCACTTCCTTGAATATTCAATTTTACTTGATTGGTACTGCGACTTGAGAAAATGGCCACACGACGAATGGAATTCATCAAATCTTGACGAGACATAGTTAAACGGAAAGGATTTTCTTTCGGAATAACAGCTTCGTAATTAGGGTAACGACCATCAATTAAACGGCAAACCAAATTGATATGATCGAAAGAGAAAGAGGCATTTTTATCGCTAATCTTAATAGCCACTTCACCGTTCACATAGCCCAATAAACTCTTCAATAGATTGAGTGGTTTTTTAGGAAGGATAAAGGAAGATTCAGTTTCTGAACGAACATCCAAACGACGGTAACGAACCAAACGATGTGAATCGGTAGCCACCATAGTCATGTGTTCTGGCCCAATTTGCATAAATACACCCGACATTACAGGACGTAAATCGTCGTTGCCTGTTGAAAAAATTGTTTTGTTAATTCCGCTGAACAAAACAGAAGCATCTAAATTAATACCTGCTCCTTCTTCAATTTCCGGAATGCGCGGAAACTCTTCAGGATCGTGTCCATTCAGTTTATATTTACCATATCCGGAAGCGATTTCAATTCCGAAATTCTCGCTATTAATGAGAAACGTAAGTGGCTGCTCTGGAAAACTTTTTAACGTTTCGAGAAGCATTTTAGCAGGAATAGCAACACGTCCAGGTTCTGCAGCATCGGCCTTGAATGTTGTGCTGATAGTATTGTCTAAGTCCGAAGCAAAAATTTTCAACTCTCCTTCCGAAATTTCAAATAGAAAATCTTCCAAAATGGGCAAACTGCTATTGGTGCTTAATACACCTGAAATTGCTTGAAGTTGTTTAAGTAGGATACTACTAGAAATAATAAATTTCATTGCTTTGTTAATTTAAGGGAGGTAAAGATAGAAGATTGATGGATAAATCTTCAAGCATTTATTAATAATAAACGAAAGAAATTTCGGTGCATTTATCTGCGTAAAAACCAAACAGCTGGTTTTATTACTTTGTCGAATTGAAAATATTGAACCAATACAAATGTTTTTTCTTTTCCAACAAGGGCATACAATCGATCTGTGTCAAACGCTTGCATTTCCTGATCGGGAAAATAGGAAGTTAAATTTGCCGGCCGGCGATATCCTTTCACATGATTACGTTCTCCGTTTTTATCGATCACCGTTACTTCAATAAAGGGTGTTGAGGCAAGAACCGAATCTTTGATGGATTTAGAAAATGTTTCAACCACTTCGAACTCGTACCCGATATTTCGGAAATTATTTAAGTATTCGAACGCCTTTAAAGAATCGAGATTGGGATCAGGCACAGGGCTTCCGCGATGAAAAAGGGATGTTTTTTTACCATCGTACTTCACTGTAAAACTTTGTTGAGGATCGGCTGGGTAGTTTACTTCAACAGAGCGCATATTTCGGTAATCGTAACGAAAAATTAAGGGATCGCGCCACAAACGGCCATCTGATATAAAACGCGATTGAAGAAACCCACGATGTCCTGGAATATGAACCTCGTAAGGCGAATCGGAGCCATCAATAAGCATGTAGGTTGCTAATTTATCGGGCGTTTCGGCAGCCATGTAAAAAACCTTGCTCAACTTTCCGCTCTGATAAATCTCCACCTTTTTTTGCACTGGGCCCGAAAGGTCTTTCAACACTTTCTGCTCCATCGATTTTGCAACGGGAGTGCGAACAACCATTTTATTCAATGTTTCAAGCAACATCTTTATTCCATCCTGGCGAACGGGATACTTTCCATCAACAATCCACAATGAAGGTCCTTTTCGTTCTAAAAGTGTTTTGTGATTTTGCTTATCTGCAATGAAGATTTTATCGACCGAAGCTGTGTCTTCCACCGTAAAATTCTTTAAATCTCCACCGCGTGTATTGCGTCCGTTATTGATGAGAAGATATGTTACAACAATACCCAATAAAGCAATTCCAATAATTAATAAACGATTCGATTTCATAGATCTACAAACTTATCCTTTTCCAAATTTACGTTTCCGTAGATACGATAATAGAATACCGACAAGAATTATGATGACAATGGGAATAACCACATTCTTTAATTGAATGGAAGTGCGCGACGATTTAATAAGTGTTTCATCGAGCATGCGCAATTTCACTTCACGGGCCCGTACTGAAATTAACCCAGAATCATCGCAGAGGAAATTCACACAATTCAGCAAGAAATCTTTGTTGCCAAAAAGCTCTCCCGTATAGCGATCGTAACCCAATGGTGCCATGCGACCCGTTGCTTTCGAATAGCTGTTTTTAATGATGTCGCCATCGCCCACCACAATCATGGCACTTGGTTTAGCACATGCTTCGAGGAATCCAATTTGATCTGAATTGAGAATTTTAGGGGAAATGCGATTTCGGAAGTTCGATGTGAAATTCCCTTCAAGCAACACAGCGAAAGGCAATCCCGATTTATCATACATGCGAGGATCGGGCGTTTCGCGCAGAATGTTCAAGGAAATACGTGCCGGTGTTGCCAACAAACGCGAACGTTTCGAACTACCTAAGAGCACCGTTTTCTTGATTTCGGGAGCACCAACTGTATCGACTGTACTGGCAAATTCGAAACGAATGGCATTCAGGTTATTTACAACCGGATGTTTGGTGCTTGGTAAACTAAGTGGAAAATATGGCCAACGTTTGGGCACAAAGCGTGGTTGGTTACCCACCATTCCTGCAACAACCGGAATAACCGATGCGCGTAAATCGGCCACCAGATCGGGATTTACACGAACGCCATAGCGAAACAACTGATCTTCGATGTTGAGGTTTATCGGGTACACAAACTTATTGCTATACACACTCAAGCTATCCATCGATGCATCCACCTGATTAAGCAACCAAAGCACTTTGCCGCCGCGCATGATGTATTGGTCGATGATGAATTTATCTTTTTCTGAAAATGCAGAATCGGGTGCCGCAATAATGATGGCTTTGTAGCGAGGAATGAATCTTACGGTATCGCCTTTTTCGGTGCGGGCCACCAAGCTGGTGAGGTTACTATCAAGGCGTTTGCGATCGACGGCGTAATATTCTTCCAGCGAAAGTGTAATGTCTTTGGTGTCGAGCGAATCGAGTTCGCCATGCCCTTCTACAAAACAGATGCGCGGTTTGATGATCGTCTTCAACTTACGGATGGTGTTGGTCATCTCGTATTCGAGGTCGTTCACTGAACGGTTTATCAGCTCTTCCTCGTTGGCGTAAGTCTGACTTTTAAGCAATTGAAGCGGAAGAGTTCTGCCTTTAAAACTGATGACTGCACCCGGCCAGATTAAACGTTGTGAAACACCCGAAGCTTTTTCTTCAACCGGATTTGTATAGGAAAGTCCCGCATCGAGCAATTGCTGATAAATGGCCTTCCGTTCTTTTTCGTTTTCACTTTCCGAAGGGTTAATGAATTCGTATTCGATGAAGGAAGAATACGCCCGACATTCATCGAGAAGTTCTTGGGTGGAATTGCGAAGTTTGGTGTAATTGGCAGGAAGGTCGCCTTCGAGATAGACTTTTATGTAGACAAAATCGTCGAGATTTTCGAGAAGCGAAATAGTGGTTTCGTTGAGTGAGTAACGACCTTCGGAAGTTAAATCGAGACGTTTGAATTTAAACGAAGCGGCAAAATTAGCCATCGCCAATAACACAACGAGCAGTACTAAATTAAGTATAGCGCTCCTTTTTAAACGGGATGATGGAGTTGGTACTTTAGCCATAATTACCAGGTGCGACTAAGTAAGCGAAAGCGCGTTAAAGCCAGAAAAAACAAGGTGAAAGAGATGAAATAAACCAAATCGCGCGTATCGATAACGCCTCGACTCATTGATCCAAAATGCTCGTTTATTCCAAGTTTGAGAATGAGTTGTTCGATGGGATGAAAAACTTCGAGCGATGCAATGGAGTCGAACCCTGCGTAAAAGAAAAAGCAAAGAAAGAACCCGATGAGGAAGGAAACGATTTGATTTTCGGTGAGAGAGGAAGCAAACATCCCAATTGAAACAAAGGAACCACCTAAGAAAATGAGTCCAAGATACGAGCCCCATGTTCCACCCGAATCGATGTTCCCAAAGGGATTTCCCAAGGATTTCAAGCTGAAATAATACACAATGGT
>CAXNNF010000164.1:0-4235 GCA_964203455.1 Bacteroidia bacterium | reverse complement strand
TGTGCTATTCTATTTATAATTAGTGGAAATGGTATTCATACGTTCCAATGGGAGTGGCTAAATATTGCTCTTACCTTTCTATGGATTGTTGGGATGATGAATTCCATAAACATGCTTGATAATATGGATGCAATTACGGCAAGTGTTTCAACTGTAATTTGCATTTCATTGGCCATGACTCTGGTTTTTCGAGGGGAATTCTCAAATCTTAATTTAGTCCTGCTTCTTGGAGTAATTGCGGGAATATCAGGATTCCTATACTACAATTGGAATCCATCACGCATGTATATGGGCGACAGCGGAAGTCAATTCCTAGGTGCATTTTTGGGTGGGATGGCCATCGAATACTTATGGAACGCACCCGATTATTTTGGGCATGCTATTCCCGAAAAACAACTTTTATTAGTAGCATTAATTTTCATCGTTCCCATTAGCGATACAACTGCTGTGTCAATTAACCGATTAATGAAAGGGCAAAGTCCTTTTGTTGGAGGACGTGATCATACGACACATCATCTTTCTTATATGGGATTAAGCGAGCGACACATAGCCATGTTATTGATTGCCATTTCACTTGCTTCATTATTCTTTGGAATTATTATTATTAACAATATTGAAACATGGCAGTGGTTTCATTCGTTATTCTTTGGTGCTCTATTTATTTTGATTGGAGGGGCTTTATACTCGACTACAAAAATTAGTAAACCTAAAAGCAAAACGTGAAATACAAATCACTCGTAAACAAACTATCATCTCGTTCTTGGAAAGCACTCATTTCCATGTTGTTTTTACTTGTAGTAATAGGAATCATTCGACTCTTCACATTTTCTGCGAAACAAGAAATTAACGACGAACTCTATAAAAAATACTTCGCCGAAAACTATAGAATTTTTGCAGTTAACATTCCTGCAGATCTTAATTTCGCAGGTGAACAAGTTCCACTTCAGGATTTTGAAGTGCGGGAGCGTATTGATCGCGAATTTTTAGTTAACACCTATTGGCAATCTCAAACATTGCTTCTTATTAAAAGAGCCAATCGTTGGTTACCACTCATTTCTTCCATTCTAAAACAGCATAATATTCCCGAAGATTTTAAATACCTCGCAATTGTTGAAAGTGGCTTTACGCATGCAGTATCAAGTAAAGGAGCGGCGGGGTTTTGGCAGTTTATTCCATCAACTGCACAAGCTTATGGATTAACAATAAACGAAGAGATAGACGAACGCTATAATGTCGAGAAATCGACAGAAGCGGCTTGTAAACTTTTCAAAGATTGCTACAAATCGCTCGGTAATTGGACGCTCGTTGCTGCTTCTTTCAATATTGGCTTGAATGGTCTTCAACGTCAAATGACCAAACAAAAAGCAACGAGTTACTACGATTTGCTTTTGAACGAAGAAACCGCTCGTTATATTTTTCGGGTTTTAGCAATCAAAGAAATCATTAAAAACCCCAGGCAGTATGGCTTTGTAATTCGTAAAAAAGATCTGTATCCTCCCATTCTTAGTCAAACAATTCAAGTTGATAGCAGCATCACCGACATGGCATTATTTGCTGAGAAAGCGGGAATTAACTACAAGCTCCTAAAATATTTCAATCCTTGGTTGAGATCTGATGCACTTACCAATAAAGAAAGTAAATCATATCGCATTAAAATCCCTCACTCAAGTGTAAAAAATTACGATGAACTTATGCGATTAGCTGAGTCAGAATTTACTTCACCAATTTTGGTAAGTGATTCATTGTAAAGGGTAAAAAATGATGATTTTAATAAACAAGTATTTACTCAAACTGCTTGTTAAAAACCGCATTTAGCCCACCAAAAAGATTAATTTTGCCCTTTGTTTTTCTATGAACGTGAAAGATTCTGTGGGGGAAGCTTCGATTGAAGTATACGGTGCCCGCGAACATAATCTGAAGAATATCGATGTGAGTATTCCCAGAAATAAACTGGTTGTTATAACTGGTTTAAGTGGAAGTGGCAAGTCGTCTTTGGCATTTGATACCATATATGCGGAGGGTCAACGCAGGTATATTGAGAGTTTTTCTGCATACGCCCGACAATTTTTGGGTAATATGGAAAGGCCCGAAGTGGATAAGATAACGGGATTGAGTCCGGTAATTTCGATTGAACATAAAACCACTGGAAAAAATCCTCGATCTACGGTTGGTACCATTACGGAGATTTACGATTTCCTTCGTTTATTGTATGCTCGAGCTGGCGAAGCATTCTCTTATGTTACAGGAGAAAAGATGATTCGGTATTCCGAACAACAAATTCTGGCACTTATATTAAATGATTATTCCGATAAACGAATCAGTCTTTTGTCACCAATTGTAAAGGGAAGAAAAGGACATTATCGTGAGCTGTTTGAACAAATTCGGAAGATGGGTTTCTTAAAGGTTCGAGTGGATGGTAAAATCCTGGACATGACTTTCGGGATGAAACTCGATCGTTATAAAGTACATGATATTGAAATTGTTGTTGATCGAATTGAGGTAAATGAAAGCAGCGCTCAGCGAATAACCGAATCGCTGAAGTTGGCCATGAAACATGGTAAAGGAAGCATGATGGTTTTAGATGCCGATTCGAACCAAGCTCGGCATTTCAGTCGCTTTTTAATGTGTCCTACTTCGGGTATTTCGTATGATGAACCAGCACCTAATCTATTTTCGTTCAATTCGCCATACGGGGCTTGTCCTCGTTGCCACGGTTTAGGAAAAGTGACCGAAGTTGATATTCATAAAATCATTCCCAACCCGAAGAAAAGCCTTCGTCAAGGCGGAATTGTACCACTGGGAGAATATAAAAACAATTGGATTTTCGCTCAAATTGAGGCCATTGCCGATAAATACGGATTTAACATCAATGATGCAATTGAAGACATCGATGAATCTGCTATCAATGCAATTTTATATGGAACTGACGAAATTCTTAAAATAAAAAACCCCAATTACAATACAAGTGGCTATGCTATGGAGTTCAATGGCATTGTCAATTTCATCAAAGAACAACACGAAGAAAGCAATTCGGAAAACACCAAAAATTGGGCACTCGAATACATGAACGATATTGATTGCCCCGATTGTGAAGGCGATCGAGTTAAAAAAGAAGCACTTTGGTTTCGGATAGATGGCAAAAACATTGGTGAATTAGCGCGCATGGATATTGCCAATTTGCAAATATGGTTCGCTGATATTGAATCACGCATGGCCGAACGTCAGCTTGCAATTGCCCAAGAAGTTGTCAAAGAAATTAAGACGCGCATTGGATTTCTCATGGATGTTGGGTTAGAATACCTCACCATCCATCGAAGTGCGGGAAGTTTATCGGGTGGAGAATCTCAACGGATTCGTTTGGCTACACAAATCGGGTCGAAGCTGGTGGGCGTTTTATACATCCTCGATGAACCTAGTATTGGATTGCATCAACGCGACAACGTTCGTCTCATTAAAGCCCTTCAAGAACTCCGCGATTCTGGAAATTCTGTGTTGGTAGTAGAGCACGATAAAGACATGATTATGGCCGCCGACCATGTAATTGATATTGGTCCCGGTGCTGGAGTTCATGGCGGAAGGGTTGTGGCACAAGGAACCGGAGCTACTTTAGCACAAGGCGATTCACTAACTGCAAAATATTTACGGAACGAAATTTCTATCGCGATTCCTCAAGAAAGACGAAAAGGAAACGGTAAAGTGCTTAAATTAATAGAGGCGAGTGGCAATAATTTGAAAAATGTAACTATCGAATTTCCACTCGGAATGCTTATCTGTGTGTCGGGAGTTTCTGGAAGTGGGAAGTCAACATTGATCAATGAAACACTATACCCCATTTTAAGTCAGTACTTTTTTCGTTCCAACAAGAAACCTCTTGCGTATAAAAAAATCGAAGGACTTCAACATATCGACAAAGTCATTGAAATTGACCAAAGTCCCATTGGCAGAACACCGCGTTCTAATCCTGCGACTTATACAAATGTATTTTCAGATATCCGTACTTTGTTTTCTTCATTACCCGAAGCGAGTATTCGTGGCTATAAACCCGGAAGATTTTCGTTCAATGTAAAAGGTGGTCGTTGCGAAACATGCAGTGGTGGTGGAATGCAGGTAATTGAAATGAATTTTCTCCCCGATGTTTATGTACAATGTCCATCCTGTCAGGGCAAACGCTACAATCGCGAAACGTTGGAAATTCGTTACAAAGGAAAATCTATAAGTGATGTTTTGAATCTAAC
>CAXNNF010000163.1:0-4236 GCA_964203455.1 Bacteroidia bacterium | reverse complement strand
ACGGGAGATAATTTTTTGCCAACAAAAAAATAAATCAGCTCACAACTTGTTAATTTTTGGGGAAAAGAAAAGATTTTGATAATGATGGGTATTAATATCAAAATTTATAATCCATCAAAAGCTTATTTGCAGCTATCATTCCGCTTAAAGCAACGCCCGGAATGCCTTGTCCGGGATAAACGCTATCGCCACACAGATAAAAACCTTTGGTTAAGCGAGCATTCATCATGTGCCAGGGTTTTACTATTAGGAATTGCGGATAACCTCCAACAAAACCACCCTTGCGAAGCGTCCAATTTTCCCAGGTTTCGGGTCCGGCAACATGCGAATAAACAACATCCTCTTTCTTGAAAAACCCATGTTGTTCCAAAGTTTCCAAAATGGCAGATACCGCTTTCTCTTTATCGATAGGTGTTTTACATGGCAATTTCACATGTGTACTAACGGATGCAACACACATTCCATCGGCTGCTCTTAAGTGATCGTGCTCATCACTCAAACTAATAAAAATGCTGTTTGATCCTTCAAATCCAAGGTCTTTATTCAAATGGATTTGATGATGCAAGGACGAAAATGACTTGCTTCGTTTAAATACAATTCCCACCTGAAATGCCGAATTCAAATTTTCAATGGGCAGGATTTTGCGATTCAGCTTGGCTTTTAAGGATGATGTATCGACTATGTCCAAAACATTATTCATGGGTATTCCAGCAATTACCTGCTTGCATCGAACGGCTCCTCGGTTGGTATGAATAATCCAAGACTTCCCGGATTTTTCAATTTGAATAACGCTGGTTTTCAAGAACAAATCACCCGAATGGTTTTTCAAATACTCTACAAAAGGAATAATAAGCTGAATCATCCCGCCAGGCAAATAGTAATTTCCAAGTAATGTATAACACAACGCCGTAGCGCCAAACAAGGCATTCACTTCTTTACACGTGTTTTGAGCGGTAATCATCAATTGCTCATTAACAAACTCAACAAATTCAGTATGTGTATCGAGTCCGTGTTTTTTTAATAAATCAAAAGTGCTTTGGAAGGCAGATGGGATTTTCAAGAAGTCGCCGACTTGGACCTTACTAATACACTCCATTAAATCGCTAAACGAATCGGGTGGAAAGGCAAGTTGCCGTGTTGAGGTGTTCCAAACGAACGTACTAATAGCATTGCATTCTTTCCAAAAATCGGCCTGTCCACTTTTTCCAAAAACACGTTCAGCTTCTTTTATCCATTCATCCAAATTGCCATAGCGCGTGATGGTGTCCCCGTTTTTCAGGGAAATTTGCATGGGAGTTTCCAACTTCTGCGCTTGGATTTCAATTCCGGTTCTGTTTAGAATTTCGCGTAATGGCATCCCTTCATCAAGTCCAACAAGTGTTGTAGCTCCGGCTTCAAAAACATATCCTTTGCGGAAATACGAACTTACACATCCGCCAGGTAAATAATTTTGTTCAAGAACTATTACACTTTTTCTGGCTTTTGCTAATAAAACGGCTGCACTCAAACTTCCTAATCCCGAACCAATAACTACAATATCGATTTCGTTTGGCAGATTCCGGTCTGAAGTAGTATCAAAATATGTTGCCGGATTCATTACATTCATCGCTCTTTAACATAAGACATTGAAAAAAGTTCTATCTATGAAGAACATACTTTTCAGCAAACAATAAACAATTCACACCATCATTCGTTAGTTACCCTGTTATGAAAGTTAGCATTTTCCGAAAAGAACACTTCAATGCCGCGCATCGGCTCAATAATCCTCAATGGGACGAAGAAACCAATCGACGCATTTTTGGTAAATGCAACAATGCTAATTACCACGGTCATAATTACGAATTGGAAGTTCGTGTAAACGGGGAAATTGATCCTGAAACGGGTTACGTTATGGACGTAAAATTTCTCAGTGATATAATGAAAGAAGAAGCAGTTGATCGCTACGATCACCGTAACCTTAACCTTGATATACCCGAATTTAAAGACCTCAATCCAACCGCCGAAAACATTGCTGTGGTAATCTGGAACAGAATCCGCACACGATTGGACGAGCGATTTACATTAACTGTTAGACTATATGAAACAGAACGAAATTTTGTTGAGTGTTCAGGAAACTGAAATCTCTCTAGAAGACCTCATTGGTGACGAACATATTGGAACATCCGCCGATACGCCGCTTCGTGAAGATGCTTTTGATATGGACGACATAACCAAAATGCGTAAAATCGAGGAACATTTTCGAGAAATTATGAACGTGCTTGGTTTGGATCTTACCGACGATAGTTTGAAAGGAACTCCAAAGCGTGTTGCTAAAATGTACGTGCAAGAGATATTCTCCGGACTCAACCCGAAAAATAAACCCCAAATTGCCCTGTTCGAAAACAAGTACAAGTACAAGGAAATGCTCGTGGAAAAAGACATTACGTTTTATTCTAATTGCGAACATCATTTTGTACCCATTTTCGGTAAGGCGCATGTCGCATACATTTCAAACGGCCAAGTAATTGGCTTATCTAAAATTAACCGCGTTGTTCAATATTTTGCTCGACGTCCTCAAGTACAAGAACGCTTGACCATTCAGATTGCGGAAGAATTAAAGCGTGTGTTAAATACCGAGGATGTGGCTGTTGTAATTGATGCAGTCCATTTATGTGTTTCCTCTCGTGGAGTGCAAGACAACGATTCTAAAACAGTGACTTCGCATTTTGGTGGGAAGTTTAATGACGAAGCGTCACGTCGCGAGTTCTTTACCTATATTGGAATGAAATAATGGAGATACGGAATTACGTAATTGCCGGAGGAACTTCTGGCATTGGTGCAGCTTTGACTCTCCAATTAGCAAATGAAGGACATCAGGTTTTTGTTTTTGCACGAAACAGACACGAACTTCCTGAACACTCCAATATCCATTTTTCATCGGTTGATTTATCGCAAGATTCATTTCAACTGGAAGCACTGCCAGAACAGATTCATGGCTTTGCATATTGTCCAGGATCTATTAATCTCCAGCCTTTTCATCGCACTAAAAGGGAAACTTTTCAGTCCGATTTTAATATCAATGTGCTTGGTGCAGTCCAATGTATTCAGCAATGTTTGACCGGTTTAAAAAATGCCGGAGATTCTTCGGTGGTATTATTCAGTACCGTTGCCGTTCAAACAGGAATGGGTTTTCATGCATCGATAGCTGTTTCAAAAGGTGCTATTGAAGGTTTAACGAGGTCTTTAGCTTCAGAATATGCCTCAAGCAAAATACGTTTTAATTGCATAGCACCATCTTTAACAGACACGCCACTTGCCGATAAATTACTCAACACACCCGAGAAAAAAGAGGCGGGTGCGAAACGCCATCCACTTGGTAAAGTTGGAATACCTTCCGACAGTGCTAATGCGGCATCCTTTCTTTTAAACCCCAATTCAAACTGGATTACCGGACAAATTTTGGCGGTCGACGGCGGAATGGGTAGCTTGCGCACCATGTAATTATGGAATATTCGCTCAACGACATTCAACACTTACCCGACCGTTTTCGAAGGAACCTTATAAATTCACTTCACGGTTTCAAAAGTGTTTCATTGATTGGAACGAGCAATTTGCAAGGACAAACCAACCTTGCCATCTTTTCTCAGATTTTTCACATTGGCGCAAACCCGCCATTGGTAGGCATTTTAGTTCGCCCCGATTCGGTTGATCGTCATACATTGAGGAATATCCGAGAAACTTCTTGGTTTACGATTAACCACATTCAAGAATCCTTTGTTGAATCTGCCCATCAAACAAGTGCTCGCTATCCCGAAGAAATTTCCGAGTTCGATGCCTGTGGATTAAGACCTGAATTTGTTCCAGATATTCCTGCTCCCTTTGTTGCCGAGAGCGCAATTCGGTATGCGCTATTTAAAGTTGATGAAACCATATTGGTAAACGGAACTGTTCTTATCACTGGAGAAATCCGATGTGTACATGCGCCTGATTCGATTGTTTCGGAAGATGGCTTTCTGCAAATTCATGAAGCAGGAACCATTGCTTCTTCTGGATTAGATGCTTATTATCGAGTTGATCCAATAAGCCGTTTTGCTTATGCCAAGCCCGATTTACCTGTTGTGAAAATCCCATTCGAAAGTAAAAATGAGTAAAAAAGCACTATTCTGGTTTCGTCGCGATTTGCGTTTGAACGATAATACTGGCCTTTACCATGCCTTGAAAAACAATGAACAAGTTCAGGCCATCTTCATTTTCGAT
>CAXNNF010000162.1:0-4246 GCA_964203455.1 Bacteroidia bacterium | reverse complement strand
TCCATTCGGGACTGATTATTTTTAAAGTAAGCGACCGCTTCTTTGGGAAGCAATGCTGCCATTTGAGGATCTTTAAAATCTGGGAAGGACATTTCGAACACAATTTTTCCCTCAAAGGATTGAGCAAATAAATTGATGCTTAAAGAAATAATGCAGGCAAAAAGAAATATACGTTTCATATCAAAGGATTAACTGAAAAACAGATAAATAATTGTTTGAGTATAAAGACCCAGGAATTAAAAATAACCCAATGTTTTAAGCATTGATTTATAACTCTGCTCTTTTCCAAAGATATACGTACTTAAATCACCATTTTCATCTTTGTTAATGATTACATGTTTGGGAGCAGGAATCAAACAATGTTGAATTCCACCATAACCACCAAGCGATTCTTGATAAGCTCCAGTATGAAAAAATCCAATGTAGAGCGGATCCTCCAAACTTTCTTCTTCCGTAACTTTTGGCAAGAAAACTTGAGAAATATGTGCTTCTGCATTGTAATAATCGAGACTATCGCAGGTTAAACCACCTAAATTAACACGAGAATATTCTTTGTCCCATTTATTAATTGCAAGTAAAATGAAACGTTGATTTATTCCCCAAGTGTCAGGAAGAGTAGTGATAAATGAAGAATCGATCATGTACCAATTTTCTGTATCATTTTGTTGTTTTAAATCGATGATGGAATATAACGTTGCACCACTTTCTCCAACGGTAAACGAACCGAATTCAGTGAAAATATCTGGTTCATCAACACCTTGCTGATTACAAAATGTTTTAATCTGTCTAATGATTTCTTCGATCATGTATTCATAATCGAATTCAAAAGCGAGCGAATTTTTAATGGGTAAACCGCCGCCAATATTTAATGAAGAAAGTTCTGGACAGATTTTTTTGAGGTCGCAATATACTTGTAGACATTTGGAAAGTTCGCTCCAATAATAAACAGTATCACGTATTCCAGAATTAATAAAGAAATGAAGCATATTTAATTCAAAACGCTCATCATTTTCAATTTGATCCTTATAAAACTGGAGAATATCTTTGTATCGAATTCCAAGTCTTGAACTATAAAACTCAAAACTAGGTTCTTCTTCGGATGCAATACGAATTCCAATTTTAGTTTTGGTTTTGAGATGCTCTTTGTAATAATTTATTTCACGTTTAGAATCAAGAATGGGAATAATATTTTCGAATCCGTCTTGAATTAACTCAACAATAAATTCTTGATACATTGGCCGTTTGTATCCATTACAAATGATATATTTATCTTTGGATAAAAGGCCCGTAGCGTTTAATTCTTTGATAATAGGCATATCATACGCCGAAGATGTTTCAATATGCGTATCATTTTTCAATACCTCTTCAAGTACAAAAGAGAACTGAGAACTTTTGGTGCAATAGCAATAAACATATTTACCTTTGTAACCAGCCTTTGCCATTCCCACATTAAACATTATTTTAGCACGCTGAATTTGCTCGCTGATCTTTGGCAGATACGATATTTTCAAAGGGGTACCATACTGATGGATAATATCCATTAGTGGTATATCATTGAAATACAATTCATTATCTACCATATCAAAACCTGGTTGGGGAAACTCAAAGGTTTGTTTGATCAAATCTTCGTACTTGTTTTTCATTGTCATTTTCAGAAATGTTGGTGCAGTGTTATAAACTTGAAAAGCAATGCAAATGTAAACAACTTGCTTATACGAATTTATGGTGATGCAACTAATTTACTTATATGAAAAAAGCCAAGCTTGTATTGCTTCGATCTGAATTAGGCGCCGGAACCCGCGGAGCCAGCATGGGAGTTGATGCATTAAAAACTGCAGCAATCGACCTTAAAAGCGACTACTTTCGAAGATTTGAACACGTTGAAATCATCGACGAGAACTGGCTTTTACTGGAAAACGTTAAGTTTAAATATGCAAAGCGTATTCGTGGAATCATTAAAATTTATGAACGTTTATCAAAATCCGTTTGCAAAATTATCAAAAAACAAGCGGCATATCCAATAGTACTTTCAGGGGACCACAGCACAGCTGGAGGCACAATTGCTGGAATTAAAAGTGCATTTCCTGACGATCGATTAGGAGTAATTTGGATTGATGCGCATGCCGATCTTCATTCTCCATTCACTACTCCATCGGGAAATATGCACGGAATGCCTTTGGCTACAGCATTAGGAGAAGACAACTTGGATATGCAATGCAATGACATTGATGATCTAACCAAAGAACTTTGGAACAAATTAAAAAACTCTGGAGGCATCTCACCTAAAATAGAATACCGCGACCTCATATATATAGGTTTTCGTGATACGGAAAAGCAAGAAGACTATCTCATTGAAAAGCACAACATTAAGAACATCACAACGAAAGAACTCCGAAATAAAGGTGTAGAGGAAACCGTTATCGAAGTACTAAATTACCTCGATCATTGCGATCGAATTTACATTTCTTTTGATGTTGACAGCTTAGATCCCCGCATATCTGTAGGAACAGGAACTCCCGTTCCCAATGGATTACGAGCAAAAGAAGCAAAAGAATTATTGAAACAACTTGTTCAAAGTCCCAAAGTTTGCTGTTTCGAAATCGTTGAAATAAATCCAACACTCGACACGGAGAATTCGATGGCAGAAAATGCATTTAAAATACTTGAAGCAGCAACTTTTGCGGCACTAAACGATGAAAACTGAGACAAAAGAAGCCCTTTTTAATAGATTAGCACTAGAGGCAATCACTGCTTTATACGGCGATAAGGCCAATCCAAACCTCCTCGTATTTCAAGCAACACGAAAGGAATTTCCAGGTGATATAACCTTAGTTTGTTTTGGAATTACTAAAATATCAGGCAAGAATCCTGCACAAACTGCACAAGAAGTAGGAGAATATTTATGTAATAATAATACAAGTATTGTTCGATTCAATGTAGTGACTGGCTTCCTCAACCTTGAACTAAATTTCGAATTCTGGACACGTTACATTGTAAATTTTGATGTTAATAAGCTTGATTTAGAATTAAATAAATCGAAAGTAATGGTCGAGTATTCATCTCCGAATACAAATAAACCATTGCATCTTGGACATATTCGTAATAATCTTTTGGGATTTTCTGTTTCAAGAATCCTTGAAGCAGCAGGTCACGGTGTTTCTAAAGTCAATCTAATCAACGACCGTGGAATTCATATCTGCAAGTCGATGTTGGCTTGGCAAATGAGCGGTAAAAATGAAACGCCCGAAAACACCGGAATAAAAGGCGATCATTTGGTTGGGAAATATTATGTTGAATTTGACAGAGCATTGAAATTGGAAAGCAATGCTTTATTGAATGCTATTGAATTAGGCGATTTTTCAGGAATTGATCAAAATGCTCAAAATAAATTAGTTGACATTTTACTAAAGATTAATCAATCGAATGACGAGCAAAAGCAAAGTGGATTGAGAGATGAGCTTAAAATGATTGCCAACAACCAAACAAACTTAATGAAGCAGGCACAAACAATGCTTCAAAAATGGGAAGAAGGAGATGTTGAGGTAATTGATTTATGGACAAAAATGAATGGCTGGGTTTACAAAGGTTTTGAGGAAACGTACGCCAAATTAGGAGTTGCTTTTGATAAATTTTATTACGAATCGAACACGTATATTTTAGGAAAAGACATTGTAGAAAAGGGACTTGATTCGGGAGTGCTTTATAAAAAAGAAGATGGTTCAGCATGGATTGATTTAACATCTGAAGGACTTGACCATAAATTATTGTTGCGTTCGGACGGCACCTCTGTTTACATGACTCAGGATTTAGGAACTGCTGTGCTTCGCCATCAAGAACTTGATTGCAGAGACTATATATATGTAGTTGGGAACGAGCAAGATTATCATTTTAAAGTTTTATCGCTCACCTTACTAAAACTTGGATATGAATGGGCGAAAGGAATCCATCATTTATCTTATGGAATGGTTGATTTACCTAGCGGAAGGATGAAATCTCGAGAAGGAACTGTGGTAGATGCTGATGATTTGATTGACGAAATTATAACTGAAGCAGGGAAACGATCGGCCGAACTTGGACGTTCTGATGAATTTAGTAATGAGGAGCAAAGCCAGTTAAATAAAGCAATTGGATTAGGTGCTTTTAAATATTTTATTTTAAAGGTGGATCCTAAAAAACGAATGATTTTTAATCCAGAAGAATCAATTGATCTAAATGGAAATACGGGTCCATTTATCCAATATACTTA
>CAXNNF010000161.1:0-4247 GCA_964203455.1 Bacteroidia bacterium | reverse complement strand
TTGTTTGTCCGAAAGAAACTGTACTAACAAAACATGCGAAAGCGGATAGAAAAAATTTATTCATGGTGTTGGGGTTTGAATGGTAACGGAGGGAGAGTGGGAATAGTGTTTTACGCAGCACATCAATTAATATCATCCTAAAATGAATCTAGTTCTACTGACAAATACAGTCAATGCCATACTTACCGGCGTGAATACCCATTTCTTCAGTTTGAATGACTTTACCTTTTTCGTCGAACTGCACCCAATTAGCCACTTCATTTTTTACAATGCACTTGGTATATAAAGCACCGCTGGGGTAATAAGTGATTTCCTCGCAGTTACTTTCATCGCCCTTTAACGAGTATATCAATCCTCCATTACGATTATAGATTTTCAAATCTTTCGCATTCTCGGCACCGACTAAAAAACCGTCTGAATCAAGTCTTACAGCCTGATTAGAAAAAGCCTGTTTATTATCGTAATACAAATGTATTATATCTCCATGCTTAATAATTTGTAGAGCCAATCTACCAGAAAGATTCGAAATGAAAATCGTATCTGAAGGATTACCATGTGTGTAATTAATCGTCTGCCATAATTTAGAATAATCATCACACCCCTCTAAATCTATTCCGTAATAACTGAGCATTGTTGTCAAGCGAAGAAATCCTAATTCATCAAAACAATAGTCTAGACATTTCCACTTCCCCTTTCTAATCCCATCGACGTAATTGCCGATTAAGCGGATTGATGTATCGCAGTTGTAATATGTCCACAATCCGTTTTTTAATCCATTCTCGAATGGACCGGTCGCATATACCAACTTTTTTCCTGGAGTATAAATTTCAGCAATTTCATAATCATAATATGATTTAAAGGTCCCGTTATATTCATTGATATTCGCTCCGGACTTCTGAATAAATTCAAAATTTGATGTTCCAGAAAAATCAAATGCATCGTAAAAATTCTTTATGGTTTGCTTTGAATTCAAATCACGGATGGAATCGCTGCGCAGTTGAACCTCTTTCTTACTTCTGTCTAGCTCGATTTTCAATTGAGCAATTTGAGTCAAATAAGAATCACGGTCTAACTTCAATTTCTCATTAAGGCTTGTATTCTCGGATAAACTCTTCTTGTTCTTCTCTAGCTCAAGTTGAATTCGATTTTGCAGTAATTCAATCTCAGCGTTTCTCATACTGAGTTCAGCTTCTAATTGTTTTGTTACTTTATCTATACTATCTAACTTGTTGTTTAGAATTTCTATCTGCTCTTTCTTCGACTGCCCAAAAGAAACCCCCACAAAACAAACAAAACAAACAATCGTCAAAGTATACCTAAAGAAAGAGTTGATGGAAATCATATTTTTATTCAAACTAAATACTCATTTCTAAAAATCAATTATCCATTGCTAACCGGAATCCACTGCTTGGCCTTCCCACTTTAATGTTGTCATAATCTCTGTACCATGGAAAGGAAATGTCTTGTGCACTCTTCCAACTCCCGCCACGCAACATCCGCAATTTATCTCCCCTTTTATCATTCAAATAGTATTGAGCACGATCAGAGCATGATTCCCAAACGTTTCCTGTCATGTCATAAATACCCAACTCATTCGGCTGCTTCAAACCAACTTTATGAATTGTCGAATCGCTATTCTCGAAATACCATGCGACCTCTGAAATATTATTTCCACCAGAAAAAGTGTATCCTTTACTTTTAACGCCACCCTTAGCAGCAAACTCCCACTCGGCTTCAGTTGGAAGTCTGTATTTCTTGCCTGATTCTAAATTCAGTTTTTTAATGAAGTTCTGAATGTCTTTCCATGAGATTGTCTCAACTGGACACTCATCGCAGTTTGAAAAAGTACTTTGATCGTAACCCATAACCAATCGCCATTGTAATTGGGTTATTTCGTACTTCCCGATTTTAAAAGATTGCACATTCACCTCATGAGCGGGTCTATTAAATTCTTCTCCTTCATTCGACCCCATCATAAATTTCCCACCCTCAACAGAGACCATTTCAATTTCAGTTTGAGCATTCACATTAAACGTAAGAATTAAACCAAGAAGAATTTGAGAAGTAAACAATTTAATATTCATAATGTTATTTTTGGGGTTTGACAATCAAATTTAGGAAAAGTTGACATTGACTAAAGAATAAAAGTCCACCAAAGCTAATTCGAGTCCCAATGAAAAATACAATAACTGAAATGAACTAGCTTCTAAGCTTCAATAAAACACAACGCTTTCTGAGGTACAAATAAGGTACAAAAATCATCAGAAACACTCAATTGTTTGAATTTTCGCCACTCTGTTGCGACAATCTCTACGCACTGCGTAGACTATATCTTAGGTGCTGTATCATTAGCATATCTAGAAAATCCAAATTGTCGTATCACTGAGACGACAAAACCTTAACCTATCTCTACTTTCCAATACAAAATATAACCAACTCCCTGAAACGCACTATCTATAAGGCTTTAAGAAAATACAACGCTTTCGAGGTACAAATAAGGTACAAAACACTTCGATAAATTCACTTTTCAGGAAGTATGACTCTATTGTTTTTGGGTATGGTCAAAACCTAAGGGACGATAGTATATTTGACTGAATAGGGTTGATCAATGTCGTCATTATTGTCTGTAATTACCCAAGTTAAAAACAATTTCCCCTCTCTATTGAAGACCTGTCTTTTTATTACACCCCAAGATAATTCGGTCAAATAGTATTCCCCCTTACCGTCTGCCCCTTCTGCCTTGAAGGAACCGAAAGTTTCTATTTTAATTGGCTTAATTGATGTCTGAAAATAATCACTACTATTGGATTGCCAGTAGCGGTGCCCATCTTCATTTGCTTCAATTAACTCTACTGCACCGTACGAAGTCCTTTTGACTAATTTTTCACTATTACCTGTTCCTGTATAAGTATTCACGACAAGTTTCTGTCCGTAGTAATTCCTTTCAACCACCACCTCCCTTGTTGTTTGACTGAAACCTAAATAGGAAAATAATAAGAATGTGAAGGTGATAATGCTTTTCATAGTAATTGATTTGTCTATCAAAGATATTACATCTGGACACTAAAAGCTAACTGTCAAATATTAAAAGTTACTTCAATAAAATCACTTTTGAAGCATTAGCTAGCTTTAAAGATTAAGAATAAGTTAATACATTTCGAATCTACGTTATAGCTAATATTTCTTGTACATTCGTATTCTACTCAACGAATAAATAATAATTAATCTAAAAGTTGTTCATTATGAAAAAAGTATTTTTTACCCTTGTTTTAGTATCAGGTATTTTAGCGTCTTGTGGCGAAAGCGAAAGCGAAATAAAAGCAAAAGAGGAAACTAAATGCCGTGCTGAATTTACTAAAATGCTTTACGAAGACGAAGGGACAAAATCAGTATTAGGTTTGGCTGAAAGCGCATATGAGGGTGAAAGCGCATCTTTTGGCTTAGGTATGGAAGATGATTTGAAAAGATTTTACGAGTATGTAAATAACGAAACAACAAGTTGTGACGATAGAAAAAAGGCTTTAAATGATTTTAAGGAAAAGATAAGAGTAGCGGGAAACGAGAAGTACGCAAAATAACAAGAGTTCAATAATTTCATTCTTGTTGGTATTTCTACTGTAAATCCTACGGGGGTTTAAGGGGGTGTAAAACCCCATTTTTCATTTGCTTAGGATAGATTTTTATTAACTAGGAATGCCTGCAATCTTAAAGGCTACTTTCCAATACAAAACTTCCCGAAAATCGAATGCAAAATATCATCAGCCGAGATAGACCCTGTGATTTCCGAAAGGTGATACAACGTCTTGCGGATGTCTACTGTAAGGAGGTCGGATGGGACACCGAGGTTCATGCCGTTTAAGACTTCTTCAAGCGATAAGGCTGCGAGGCGAAGCGATTCGAAATGACGCGCGTTCGTAACCACCGTGTCACTTTCATTCAACAACGGAGCGAAGCTTTCAACCAACCAACTGCGCAACTCAGAAATACCCGAGCCTTCTTTCGCCGAGATGCGCAACGTGTCACCTCCTTCCACATTCAATTCAAAATTCGGATTCGAATCAATCTTGTTGAAGACCACCAACACCTTCGCTTCAGGGCGCGCATGAGAACGAATCGATTCCAACATCTCGTCTATCTGCGCTTGCGAAGTATTCACCACATCTACCAACAACAAAACCAACTGCGCATGCGACACCTTTTCCATGCTGCGCGCAATGCCCATTTTTTCTATCGTGTCGGAAGTCTCG
>CAXNNF010000160.1:0-4248 GCA_964203455.1 Bacteroidia bacterium | reverse complement strand
CAATTTATGTTGCTTTACTGCCCGATTATTCGATGAATTCCCAACTTGTAATAAAACAGTTGCAGGCATTACATTCGAAGTATGGAAAGGAAATGCGGTTTGTTGCTATTGTAAAAGAGGTACTCAAGAAAGACCAAGTTTCATTAATTAAAAATACTCCAGACATCATTATCGGAAGCATGGAAAGTTGCAAAGTAAAGCTGGATGCAATTTTTCCAGAATTGAATCGTATTCAGTTTTTTTTACTCGACCGCTATGGTAATGTTTTTCAAAATCCAGCCGAAGGACCCGAAACCGGAGTTGAAGATGCCTTTTTGAACCTAATTAAAATGAAGTAGTGGAATTTCTGCAGGCAAGCACATCCAATATAGATGGATAGGTGTTAGTCTCCACGTCGCTCCATTGATTGGGCGTTTTCCACGTGGCTTCAAAAATATCCTCTTCGGTTTGAGGAATGGTTGGCCAAGCTTTACTGGTTTTGAATACGTACCAAACTGTTTCTTTCAACACTTCTTTTCCTTTATGTGAATATGTATGCCAAGTTCGGCAGAGTTCACCTGCGTTTTTTAAATCCGAAATCCCGGTTTCTTCCTCAATTTCGCGTTGAGCTGCAATGGGTAACGATTCATTGGGTTCCACTTTGCCTTTGGGTAAATCCCAACATCCTAAGCGGTGAATAAAAAGAGATTGATGATCGGGTGTTTCTACAATACCACCTGCCGCCATAATGAAATGAAGGTGTTCTTTCAAAAGTTCTAACCCCAATTCAAAGTCGATGTCTGACATAAATAACTGACAATAATCGTCTTGCGAATTTTTTAACAGTGCAATTGCATCTTGCATAGCAATATAATCGTTTCCAGGACATACAATCAATTTATCTAATTGTTGATGAATACCTTGTGGATTGTTGAAAAATAAGACTTTTTGATTCCAGTAAACGGCGTATTTTTGTGTCATGATTTACAAACCTGATACTGCCTCCCAGTTGGCAGAATTTCTCTTGCAAATTAAAGCGATTAAACTTCAGCCAACAAAACCATTTACATGGGCATCAGGTTGGAAGTCGCCTATTTATTGCGACAACCGTTTAACCTTATCGTATCCGAAAGTTCGTACGTTTATTCGTCAGGAATTGGTTCATTTAATAACCGATAAATTCGAAAAGCCCGATGTTATTGCAGGTGTAGCTACTGGTGGAATTGCTGTAGGTGCATTGGTCGCTCAAGAATTAGGACTTCCATTTGTGTATGTTCGTTCCGAATCGAAAGGTCATGGAATGGAAAATTTGGTAGAAGGTAAAATTGAACCGGGTCAAACGATCATTGTTGTAGAAGATTTAATTTCTACAGGAAAAAGCAGTATCAAAGCCGTCAAATCATTACGAGAAGCCGGGTGCATTGTAAAAGGCCTAGTATCCATTTTCGATTATGGATTTGAATTAGCACAGCAAAATTTCAAAGACGAAAAATGTGTGTTTTATAGCTTAAGCAACTACGATAGTTTATTGGACGAAGCAGTAGAAAAGAAATACGTTGCTGCGAAAGAAATAGCATTATTAAAAAGTTGGAAAGACAATCCTGAATCTTGGGGTTCCTCGTTAAAAATTGCTTGATATGAAATTGGAAACAGATTGGAAACCTGTAAACGCTAAGCCAGAAGCAGTATTTGCGTTTTTGTCGGACATGAACAACATGCAAAAGCTCATGCCAGAGCAAGTCATTAATTGGACGTCCGATGTTGAATCTTGTCAGTTCATGATTAAAGGCATGGCAGAATTGGGAATGAAAATCACTAATAAAACCGCTAGCTCTTCCATCATGATGAGTTCTCATGGTAAGGTGCCTTTTCCCTTTACGCTGGAAGTTTTAATTCAACCTGCTGCAGAAAATTCCGAAGCGAAAATCAATTTTGATGGAGAAGTGAGTGCCTTTTTGCGCATGATGGTGGAGAAGCCACTGGGTAATTTCTTCGGAATGTTATTGGACGGATTGGCCAAACAATTCTGAAATTAATTATCAGGCATTTGGCAGAATTTGTTCTGTTAATTTATGTTAAAATAAAATTGCGTATTCCGAAAAATCAAGGGAGATTTGCAACACCAAAATAATTCAACTATGAAAAATACACTAAGTCTAATTGCGTTTTCTCTAATCGCATTTTTTATTGTTTCATGTTCAGGAGTCCAAGGCCCTGAAGTAGTCGCTAAAGCTTATTTAGATGCAATTAATGCACAAGATTTTGACAAAGCAAAAGAATTTGCTACCGAAGATTCAAAAGGTATGATTGACTTTTTGAAACAAATTTCTGCCATGAGTGGTGAGAAAAAAGAAGCTACTGAAAAGCAAGTTATTAACGGTTTGAAATGCAAAATTGAAGGAGACACTACTGCAACATGTACTTACTTAACAGCAGAAAAAGAAGAAAAAACAATCACTTTGAAGAAAACGTCTGATAAATGGTTGGTTTTCATGCCGAAAGAAAACCCAATGGGTGGTGGCGAAGAAGGCGCGCCAATGGAAGCTGCTGAAGATACTAATTCAACTGTAGTTGATACAAGCTATTCAAAAAGCGAATATCCAAAAGAAAGTAAATAATTGAAATCTTCCGTTTGCATGAGCAGATTTCGGAAGATCATTTTCATTTTAATTGCCCTTTTTTTTGCAACAGTAGGTTTTGTTTACTACAAAGCCGTATTGGATCCTGAAAATACCAAACAGGTTTTCTATCCAATGACTGAGCAAGAAAAAGGGCTTTTTCATGAAGGAGATATTATTCTTCGTCGGGGATTTGGCTTTGTTTCCGATAAAATTGTTGAAACTCAAGAAAGTCCTTTTCCGGTTACACATTGCGCCATGCTTATTGGCAAACCAAGTAATTGGCAAGTAGTGCATTCGTTATCGAGTTCCGTTTCTCCGATTGATGGTGCTCAGATTCAGAACTTACAGCGTTTTTTAAATGAGAGTGTTCCCAATAGCATCATCGTAAAACGGTTTAAAACACAACCCGATACTTTGGCTATGATTGTAAATCGGGTGAGGTATTATGCGAGTATTCAAAAGCCATTCGACCATGAATTTGATAAGTTGGATACAGCCAAATTTTATTGTACCGAACTCTTTCAGCATTGTTTTTATGATGTATTGAAATACGATATTTTTGAAAACCTACATTATACTGCAACGATGGGCGTTTATAATCTCAATGCCTTTCATGATACTGTTCGATTCAAAACAATAATGAATCATCATAGAATTGAATAATTTAATGATTATTTGTTTTATGGAACTAGCAATTGTACTATATTCGAAACCAGAAAATTTCGTATGCGCATGAAAAAAATAATCGCATCAATACTCCTTATTCTTGTCATTTTTCCTGCGTTTGCGCAAAATGATGAAGCTTTAGTATTATGCAACCAAGGTGTTGCCCAATACTCAAGTAAAGACTACAATGCAGCCGTTCAAAGTTTCAATAAAGCCCTCGCCATTGATTCATTATTAGCAAAGGCATGGTTTAATAGAGCAGCTTGTAAATCCGATTTAAAAGATTACAATGGAGCAATATCAGATTATTCTCGTTCCATTGATTTGAATTTCGAGAAAGAGAAAGCCATATTTTTCATTGCCCAAAATCGTTTTCAGAACAATGATAAAATTGGAGCATTGGCCGATTTCCAAAAAGCAGTTCAATTGGATCCCAAGAATGCAGATGCCTATTTTTACATCGGAGGTATTTATTTTGAAAATGCTGAATATCAAACGGCAATCGAACAATTTACTCTAGCTATTCAAAACCGCAACGATTTCGCGGATGCCTATAACGATCGTGCGAGTTCACGTTTAAAGCTCGAAGATGTACAAGGTGCAATTGTCGATTACCGCGAAGCAACCAAACTCAATCCCAAAGGAGCTATTGCATTCAATAATTTAGCCTCTGCACTGCGCCAATCGGGCGACCAACAAGCCGCTCTGAAAGAATTCAATAATGCGGTAATTGCTGATCCTAATTTGAGTTCAACGTTTGTTAAACGTGGACGTATAAAGATGGAATTGAATGACTTGGATGGTTCAATGGCCGATTTTAATAAGGCACTGGAATTAAATCCCAAAGATCAATACGCTTTTAATAATCGTGGCTGTTTGAAAAATAAAAAACAGGAATACAAATCTGCAATTGCCGATTTCGATGAGGCTATTTTAATCAATTCTTCTTATGGTTATGCCTATTACAACAGAGGAATCGCCA
>CAXNNF010000159.1:0-4257 GCA_964203455.1 Bacteroidia bacterium | reverse complement strand
CATCAAAACGCAAATAGGCAATTTTACTTCCGTCGGGCGACCAGAAAAACGCCTGACTAATAGCAAATTCTTCTTCATACACCCAATCAGTTGCACCATTAATAATCTCATTTTGCTTGCCATCCTTGGTGATTGCATCTTCCTTTCCTGAAATCAAATCTTTCACAAAAAGGTTGTTATCACGAACAAAAGCCACTTGATTTCCATCGGGCGAAAAAGCGGCGTATTGCTGCTTGCCACTACTTAGCAAGGATGCTGTTTTCTTTTCTAAATCGATTACTACGTATGCACTTCTGCTTGAATATCGATAAATGGCTTCCGATTCTGTGGGCACAAGCATCTTCTTTTCATCTTTACTTAATGTATAGTCATCAAATGGGATTTCTAAACCACCTGGAAGCTTAGCACTGTTGGCAGCATAAATATCGCCCACTTTTTGCCCACTTGCGTATGAATATTTCCCAATACTAACGCCCGAATCATCGAAGTTTAGTGTGCTGTAATGTTTGCCATCTTGCATGGGAGCCACGCCCATAACCATTTCTGATCTAAACGTTGGACTAGCCCAAATTTCTTGCAGAGTTATATCCTTTTTATTTTGAGAATAAACCGTTGATGTTACTCCTATAAAAAGTATGAGACAAATAAATTGTTTGCGCATAATTTAAAATTGAATGGATGGTAAAAGTAGAAGAAAATGAGTTTGATTCTCATGCATTTTTCGATGGCTTTATTTATTAAGAATGTTTCCACAGCCCAATAGATTATCTTTTGTTTTTTACTTCGAAGAAAGGTTATTTTTGTTTTTCTGTGAAGGCCTTATTTAAGATACGTTCGATTGTTTTAGTACTAATCGCTTTAGCCACTTTGGGTATTGCCGAAATAGCCTTTCGTGTATCCGTTTTTCCAAAACCTGAAGAGCAACAACACATCCTTCAGAATTTCATTAATCAAAGAGCAATAGAACTTGATAAAGAAGCGGAAGCTTTTACGAAAGACTCTAGTTTGAATTTCTCAAAGCTGAAGAAATTTCCATCACATTGGAATGCATTAGCGATAAAACAGAACATGGCTTTTATTGGTTATTCCGAAAGCACTGTTAATTTCTGGACCGACAATTCAATTTCCGTTTCCAGTATTGGTTTGCAATCTATAGATGAAAGCGGTTTATTGCATTTGAAAAATGGTTGGTATTTCGTTAAACGATACCCAAATAATGCTTGCCAAATACTAGGTTTTGCTCTTGTTTGCAGAGAATATTCATACCAAAACGACTACCTTCAAAATGGATATCCGGATCTGGATAAATTACCAAGTTCTTCTAAATTATCATCGTTAAAAGAAGTAGGAACATTCCCGATTTACAATTCAAATGGCAAGGTTTCAGCCTGGTTTGAGCCTGGTATAGTTGACTCTGAAGATGAATCCAAAAGTAATTGGCCCGTTTGTTTATCGGTCTTTGGCCTGCTCCTCTTGTTAATTGCAATGCATCGAATTGCAACTAAAATCGCAGCCAAAAAAGGTATCTCTATTTTCTGGTTTTATTGGATATGTATAGTAGCTCTTCGAATAATCAGCTTTAAATTCGGATTTCCAAGTCCAATCATCCATTTATCACTGTTTAGTCCAAACGAATATGCAGCCAGTAACTGGCTTCCAACATTGGGAGATTTACTCATCAATACCTTATTGTTGTTTTATTCTGCTTTTCTAATCCATCAGCAAGGAAAAAACTTCCGTTTCCATACTAATTTCTCAATCATTGGAGCATTTGTTTCGCTGTTTGTTTTATTCGGAATTGCCGGCTTTATTGGAGATATTATTCGGGGCTTAATCATAAATTCAAGCATCTCGCTCGATATTTCTGATGTTTTCAATTTGACATTAAGCAGCTACATCTCATTCTTTATTATTGGGTTGTTATTTGGGTCGCTTTTTTTAATGATGAACCTTGTGGCAACTTGGCTTTTGGAATTGAGGTTTTCTTCGATACGGTTCATTGTTTTGATTTTAGTTTCAGCATGTGTTTCGGCTGCATTTTCAATTTTTTTAAATCTTGATTTTTGTTTAATTTTTATCACATCTTTCATTTTCCTATTGATTTACTTTTTTAGGAATAAAACACTCGGTTATACTTATGCTCATGTAATTGTCATCATTGTCTGTTTTGCTTTTTTAGGAACCTATCTTCTTCAACGCAATACATCAGAACGCGAATTTGAAAAACGGAAATTATTAGCTGGAAAAATATCAGCCGACAGAGACCCCATTGCAGAAAGTTTGTTTTTAGAAGTAGAAAAGAAAATTTTGAACGATTCGATCCTCAAAACATACTTGCGCCCTTCTTCTATTTCTGCTGGACAAGTTCGCGATTTAGCTCAATTATACTTTAACAGCTATTGGGAAAAATACAGTATCAATGTACAGGTTTTTGGTGCAGATGAATGTCCAATGACAGCGCTTTATACAACCTCAATAAGTGACCCTATAAAATTTGATCGACTCATAGATTCAATTGGAATTCCAACGTTGAGTGATCGTTTTTTCTTCATCGATAATGGATCTGGGCGTATTAGTTATTTAGCTCGTTTGCCAATCTTAAATGAAAACAGAGACTCCATTCCTTTGGGAACTTTGTACATCGATTTTCAATCGCGTTTTACCCCTGAAGAAATTGGGTATCCCGAATTGTTGCTCGATAAAATGGTGAGTACCCGAACCGACTTAAGCAATTACAGTTATGCTCGATACAACCTGGGAAAACTGGTATCTCATTACGGAAATTTTTCTTACGAACTGTCCGATTCACTTTTCAGAAACTATTCACAGGAAGAATATCGTTTTATAAATGATGCCAAATTTAGCCATCTAGTTTACCGTGTCCGCCCAGAATCATATGTAGTTTTGAGTTTGCCAAGAGCTGGTTTGCTTGGAATACTAACTCCCTTTTCGTATTTCATTCTGTTTTTTAGTATCCTTTTTCTAATCCCCTATCTAGTTAGGGAAATTGTATTGAATAGAAATTTAAAACGCATCAGTTTCAAAAGGCGCATTCAGCTTTCCATTGTATTTATCTTGTTTGTTTCGTTGTTGTTAATTGGAGGCGGAACAATTTCATACATCATTTCCAACAGCAACCAAAAAAATCTCCGGAACATCAGCGAAAAAATTCATTCCCTTCAAGTTGAAACAGATTATCTCATTGGCAAAGACGAAAGTTTAAATCCATTTATTTCAGAAGATATTACCTATGCATTAACCAAACAAGCCAATATTTTCTTTGCAGATGTCAATATTTTTGATCCAACTGGACAATTATATGCATCATCCCGATCGAAGATTTTTGATGAGGGTTTAGTTTCTAAAAAAATGAATCCTGAAGCATATTACAATCTCGCAGTTCGCAATACAACCGAGTTTATTCAGGAGGAACACATAGGAAAACTAAAGTATTTTTCGGCTTATGTCCCAATTCGAAACTACGAGAACAAAGTAATTGGCTACTTAAATCTCCCATATTTTGCTCGTCAAAATGAGCTTAGAAAAGAAATCGCAACGTTTATTATTGCCATCGTAAACATTTACGTATTGCTGATTGTACTGGTTTTAATTGCTGCCATTTTTATATCGAACACTATTACCGAACCGTTGCGACTTATTCAAGAGAAGTTGAGTAACATTCAATTGGGGCGCAAAAATGAAGTCATTGCCTGGAAAGGAAAAGATGAGATTGGAGACTTAATCAATGAATATAATTTAATGGTGAGTGAACTTGCCGAGAGTGCTGAAAAGCTTGCGCGTTCGGAACGTGAAAGCGCCTGGCGAGAAATGGCCAAACAGGTTGCACATGAAATTAAAAATCCATTGACTCCGATGAAATTAAGCACCCAAATGCTGAAACGAGCTTGGGATGATGAGGCGCCAGGATTTAATGAACGGATAGCCCGTTACACGCAAAATTTGATTGAGCAAATCGATTCGCTAAGCCACATCGCAACCGAATTTTCGAATTTCGCCAAAATGCCCAATATGGTTAAGGAGAAAGTGGATTTCCATTCGTTATTATTGAATGCCATCGATTTACACCAAGGCGAACAAGGAGTTACCATTAAGTTAGATGTTGATCCAAGTGCCATACCTTGTTTTGTGTATACAGATAAAGAACAAATGCTTCGTGTCTTTAATAACCTCTTTCGGAACGCTATTCAATCGATTCCAGAAAATCGCATGGGTGAGTTATTGGTTCAATTAAAAACT